>JAKMEV010000305.1:0-7892 GCA_022425785.1 Akkermansiaceae bacterium
CGCCCCCACGCCACCGAATCCCTCTGCCTGCTCGAGGGTGAATTGGAATTTCTCGTCTTCAGCGAATCCGGCGAAATCCTCGACCGCCTCGCACTCACCCCTCAAAATCCCCTCATCGATTTCGAACCCGGCCTCTGGCACGGCATGATCATCAAAAGGCCCGACGCCGTGATTTTCGAAATCAAAATCGGCCCCTATGATCCCACCACCGACAAGAACTTCGCCCCCTGGTCCCCGGAAGAAACAAGCCCCAAGGTCGCAGATTTTCTCCAATCACTTGAAAAAAGATAAGCTGTCTGACAGCTTTTTCTTCATAGAACGCAAAATTCTGTTAAATAACTGTAGCTGGTAACTTCACCGCCTCAAAAAATCACTCTTTGGATGAAACGCCTGATTCTTCTTTTTGCCTTCACCGCCAATGCCTTTGGCGCCCAAACACCGGACGAGCACGCCACGATCTACGCTCTCCCTATCCTCTCGGCAAAATGCGCCGCCTGCCATGGCGATGACCCCAAAGACATTGAGGGGGACCTCAATCTTCTAACCCGCGACGGCTTTCTCAAAGGTGGTGAATTCATCAGCGAGCTCCTCGTCCCCGGGAATGTCGAAAAATCCTTCCTCATGACCGTGATCAAGTGGGAGGACGACGAATACGAAATGCCCCCCAAGGAGAACGACCGGCTCACTCCCGAACAAATCAGCCACATTGAAACTTGGATCAAAAACGGCGCTCCCTGGCCCAACGACGAAGTCCAAAACAAGATCCGCCTCGCCGAACGCAGTAAGAAAGTCACCAGTGAAGGGGCCATCGTCGAAACCTCGGGAGGCCTCGCCGACGATTGGACCTTTCGCCGATACGCCCCAGAAGACATCTGGGCTTTCCAGCCTCTGGAAAAACCGGCGCTCCCTTCCTCCGATCACAAACCCATCGATTCCTTCGTCCACGCCAAACTTGCCAAAGCAAAGCACAAGCCCGCTGCACGTGCGGACTTCCGCACTCTGATTCGACGTGCCACCTACGACCTCACCGGCCTGCCGCCCACCCCAACCGAGGTTCACCAGTTCAACACTGAAGCTGCCAAGGATTTCGACAAAGCATGGGCCGCCCTCATTCACCGCCTCCTCGCGTCACCCCACTACGGCGAACGTTGGGGCCAACATTGGCTCGACGTCGCCCGCTACGCCGACACCGGTGGTCTTTCCAACGACTTCGAACGCTCCAACATGTGGCGTTATCGTGATTACGTCATTCGCGCCTTCAACGAGGACAAGCCCTACAACGAATTCGTGATGGAGCAAATCGCCGGCGACGAACTCGCCGACAACTCCCTCCGCAAAAGAGTTGGCGATAAAAAGAAGTACGAAAACCTTCGGACCAAAGGTCACTACAGCGAACAAGAAAGCGAATACCTCGTCGCCAGCTCCTTCCTCCGTATGGGCCCCTGGGATCCCGCCATGGTCAAAGTCAAAGAAGCCCGTCAGCAATACCTCGACGATGTCGTCAATGCCGTGGGCCAGACTTTCCTCTCCACCACCATGCGCTGTTTCAAGTGCCACGATCACAAATTCGATCCTCTCCCCACCAAGGACTACTACCGCATGTATTCCGTATTCGCCGGCACCCAACTCGCCGAGCGTCGCGCCTCCTTCACCTCAAAGGAAAGCAAGGAACGCTTCGATCACGAAAAAGCCCAGGTCGAACGTCTCTACAACTTCGCCCACTCCGAAGCCGTTCGCCTGCAGAAGAAGGTCGAAACTGCTGCCAGGAAGTGGTATGCCGAAAATGATCTCGAATACGTCGACCTCAATGGCCGCAAGAAACTTCCCGATGACAAAAAACCGCCTCGCCACGTTGGCCTGAACGAAACCGAAAAGGGCCAACTCAAAGTCCGCGAGCAAGACGACTGGATCTGGAAGCGTCGCTTTGAGCGCTTCGAACCAATGGTGCAATCGGTTTACAATGGAACCGACCCCAAGTCCCTCAATGCCCGAAAGCTGCGTATCGACCAAAAAGACAAAACACCCCAAAAGCCCAACTCCCACATTCTTACAGGGGGGTCTCTGGAAGCTCCCGGCGCCAAAGTCACTCCAGGCGTCCTGAGCGCACTGGGTGTTCCCGTCGAGGGAGCCAGCAAAGACGATCCCTATCAGATCGCCGACAAGCTTAACGGGCGTCGCCTCGCTCTCGCGAGGTGGATTGCCCATCCTAAAAACCCCCTCACCGCCCGCTCCTTCGTCAACCGCGTGTGGCAATATCACTTTGGCAAACCCATTGCCGGAAACCCGAACAACTTCGGCGTCAAGGGGGCCAAGCCCACTCACCCCGAACTCCTCAACTGGCTCGCCACCGACTTCGTCGAAAACGGTTGGCAAATCAAACGCCTCCACCGCATGATCATGAATTCCGCGACTTATCAACAGTCCGGCAAACATACCGATCAATACAAACTCAACGAAGAGGATCCCAACAATGACCTCTTCGCCTACTTCCCGAACCGCCGGCTCACTGCCGAAGAACTCCGCGATAGCATGCTTCACATCACCGGCGAACTGAACCCCAATGGAGGAGGCCTTCCTATCCGCCCCGAAATGAATCTTGAGGTCGCCTTGCAGCCGCGCATGATTCAATTCTCTATCGCCCCGACCTACCTCCCTTCCCGCACCGCCAAGGAACGCAACCGACGCTCCATCTACGCCTACCGCGTGCGCGGCCTCGCCGATCCTTTCCTCGAAACCTTCAACCAGCCAAATCCCAACGACTCCTGCGAAAATCGCGACGCCGCCTCGGTGTCACCCCAGGCCTTCACCATGATGAACAGCGACCTCGTCACTGATCGGTCCATCGCCTTCGCTCTAAGACTCGAAAAAGAAGCCAACACCCTACCCGAGCAAATTCAACGCGCCTTCCACCTCGCCTTCGGCAGAAATGCCTCCGATGCCGAGCTCGAAAAAATGACCACCTACGTCACCGAGATGCGCGGCTACCATCAGGACAAAACTCCCGGAAAGCGCAAATACCCCACCGAGATCACCCGCTCCCTCGTCGAGGAATTCAGCGGCCAGCCTTTCGAATACCAGGAAATCCTTCCCGTCTTCGAAGACTACCTCCCCGACACCCAAGCCTCCGACGTCCCCCCCGAAACCAGAGCCCTTGCCGACTTCTGCCTCTTGATCTTCAACTCCCACGAATTCGTCTACAGCTACTAGATCAACCCTCATCTCTCTGACGCCATGAAATCACCACTCTGCTCCCGTCCCTTCTCCGACGCGCACTCACGTCGTGAGTTCCTTTACGGCCTCGGCGCGTCCATCGGATCCGTCGCGATGACCGACCTCCTTGCCAAGGAAGCTGGACCCATGTCACCCAAGCCACCCATGGGCGAACCCAAGGCCAAAAACGTCATCATGCTCTTCATGGAAGGCGGCCCCGGGCACATGGACACCTTCGACCCAAAGCCAAAGCTTACCGAGCTCCACAAAACAGAATCCAAGAACGACCGCGGCCTCGCCGCAGGGCAATACCAATTCTACGTCGGTAGCCCTTTCAAATTCCGCAAGGTCGGAGCCAACGGCATCGACATGTGCGATCAATGGGAACACCTCGCCGATCCCTACGTCGCCGACGAACTCTGCAACTACCGCGGCTGCCAGGCCGAGTCCCTCAACCACCCCGAGGCCCTCTTCCACATGAACACCGGCAGCCGGCTCGGTGCTGATCCCGCTCTCGGTGCCTGGGCCACCTACGGACTTGGCTCCGAAAACCAAAACCTCCCCGGCTACGTCGTCATGACCGAAATGGCCCTCCCTCAGGGCGGCTCCAAAAACTGGTCCAACGGCTTTCTCCCCGCCTTCTATCAAGGCACCGCTCTTCGCCCCAGCGGCTCCCCGCTGCTCGATCTCGAATCACAGCCTTTCAAATCGCGCGACCACCAACGCGCCGCGCTCGATGCCCTCGCAAGCCTCAATGACGAACACGCCCGCAGGCATCCCGAACATGCCGACCTTGCCGCGCGTATGGAGTCGTATGAACTCGCTTACCGCATGCAAATGGAAGTCCCAGAAGTCGTCGATCTCGACGGCGAACCCGAGCACGTCCGCAACATGTATGGCATGGATAACAAGACCACCCACGACTTCGGACGCCAATGCCTCATGGCCCGCCGCCTCGTCGAAAAAGGCGTCCGCTTTGTGCAAATCTTCGCCGGTGGTTGGGACAGCCACGACTACCTAGAGCGCGGACATTCCTCACGTATCGCCGCTGTAGACAAACCCGTCGCCGCCCTGATCCGCGATCTCAAACAACGCGGTATGCTCGACGACACTCTCGTCATCTGGAGCGGCGAATTCGGTCGCACGCCCGACAACAACAAACGCGGCGGTGTTTACTCCATCGGCCGCGGCCATAATGCCGACGCCATGACCATGCTCATGGCCGGTGGCGGCGTGAAGCCCGGCATCGTTGGTGCGACCGATGCCATTGGTGCCCAAGCCGTCGACTGCGTCCACCCCATTCGCGACTTCCACTGCACCCTCCTCCACCTCATGGGCCTCGACGACAACAAGCTCACCTACTTCCACGCCGGTCGCTACAAACAACTCTCCCAATTCGGAGGTAAGGTCATCAAGGAACTTCTGGCGTAGCCAACAAAACAAAGGAGACAGCACCCAAGAATCCCGACAAATGGGCCAAAAAATAGAGAGCCACAATAATCCCATAAAAATATCGTCTACTTGCTCCCCTCTGTGGACTAGAAGAGCGGACTTGTGAAATTCCACCTTTCAGTTTTGTTCCTCTCAACCCTTTGGGCTGCCTCCGCGCCCATCCCTCTTCAAAACCCCGGAGTCGAACTCAATAGCGGGGCAGACAACATCCCAATCTCCGACCCTTCCTTGATGGGCTGGGAGGGCGACGCCTATCTTTCCGAAGGAGATACCGACTACGGAAATGGGCGTTGGAAAATTCTCTTTGATGACTCCGGGGCCACCCGTCAGCTAAGCACTCACAAAATCGAAACCGGGGCGGCCTATTCCATACGTTTCGACGCCGCCCTCGGCCCCGACACTTCGGTGATTCCACCCAACGCCATCGTCGGCGGGGCGCTTCTCAACGGAGACTTCAATGCCGACAATTCCGATACCGATCTTCGCTCCTTCAACGACACCCCGAACTGGTTCAATCTTTCCGGCAATCAAAACACGACCGCCACCACGCTCACCGGCAGCCTTCCCGCGCCAGAGAATTCACGCAATGCCGCGCTCACCGACGATGGTAACCGCCTGTTCGCCATCGAAACGGGCTACACCCTGACCGCCGACCAAAAACTCGAACTCTCATATCAGTGGCGGGATGGAGAGAATTGGAGCGAAGCAGATGACGAAATTCAAGTCACTCTCTTCACCACTTCGGACGACACCCCCTCGGGCACTCGCAGCGATATCCAATCCGTTTTGTCGGGAACATCGTCGACCGATGCCGCTTTTGAAAGTTTCAAAACCACCTTCGCTCCCATTCCCGCCTCTGCCGATGGAAAAAAGTTGTTCGTCCTGCTCGAAGGCATCGATGGCAATGCCTCGCCTGACGGTCAGGCCGAAGTCGATGACTTCTTACTCTCACTCTTCAATCCTCTCCTCATCGGACCCGGTCTTCGGAATGGTGACTTTACCGAAGACACCTCCATCGCCGATTCGCGGACATTCGAGGAAACTCCCCACTGGACCAATCTCGGCGCTGGCCAGGGAGCACAAGCAACCCGCACCAATCTTCCCTACAACGGCACCCGCACCACCGTCCTCAACCAAACCGCTACTCAAACAGTTTTCGCCAACGACAGCGGGCACACCCTCGTCACCGGCGATGTCCCGACCATAAAATTCGTCTGGCGTGATGCCTCGAACTGGAATGATTCCGCAGACCGGGTCGCCACCTTCCTCTACACCACTTCCAACGACGATATCCTCGGATCCCGGACCATCCTGCAAACCATCCTCGCTCCACTTTCGACCAGAAACAACACTTGGGAAGAGTTCACGGCCGATTTCAATCCCATTCCGGCCTCCGCCGCCGGCAAACGTCTCTTCGTCGCCTTCCGCGCTGACAATGGAGATGGCGCAACCGGCTTCGGTCGCGTTGCCGACTTCCGCCTTTCGGTCAATGACAACGACCCCGCCATTCCCCCCGCTCCTCCGGAACCCTCATCCGGCGACCTCATCGCCGAAGCCTACGTCGACAATGGCGGCACACCTCAGGTCATCGCCAGCCAATCCTACACCCTCACTTCCGAACGCGTCACCAAATGGAATCACTACCATCTCGCCATTCCTGCCGCCACCCTTGACGCCCACGCCGGGAAAGAGATCGGCGTCCGGTTTCGCGGACCGGGAGGCGGGGATAGGCTTTCGCGCTACGTCGATAACGTTCGCCTCGATCACTATCCCGCCAATCTGCCTGACGGTTCGTTTGCCTCCGACTGGGACAGCTCGCCCGACCGCGTCTGGCCCGGGCCCGGATACTGGGGAAACCGACTTCAGGATTGGGAAGTCCGAAACGGCCGCGTGAATTGCATTCACACCTCCAAACCCCGCCGCGCCCTTCATCGTGTGGGCACATCCATCCGCGGCAACGGCGGCGCGTTTGCGCTGTCCGTTCGCACTGGAATTCACTCCGGAACGATTGGAACTAATGCCCGCTCCGGCTTTCTCATCGGCGCCGGCCCCAACCTCGATTGGAAAGGCTCTCTCCTGGTCCACGACGGCCTCGGCCGCGACTTCGGAACCTTCCTTGGCATCAACAACAATGGCGCCGCCATCATTGAAGACATGTCAGAAGGCGCAACTACTCTCGTCGCCTCCGGAGCCAATCAAGGCGGAGGATTTCCATCCGCTGCCAGAATCACCCTGATCGGTAGCTACAATCCCGGAACCGGAACCTACACTCTCACCATCAGCTCCATCGGCGTCACTGGAAACCTCATTTCCCAGGCCTCCACCGAGGTCGCCTCCGACCGCGTCCTCGGATCGTTCGGACTCATGTCCAATCGCAGCACGAGCGGCACCAGTTTCTGGTTTGATAACTTCACCGGAGCCGGAGACGCCTTGCAGCCCGAACCCGATCGCAACCTCGCCATCATTGGAACAATGCACACTCTGCATGACCGGACCTTGAGACTGACTGCTCAACTCGCACCCGTCGATCTCGCGACCACACCGAACCCCACGCTGGAAATATTCAACGGAACGAACTGGAACGAGATTGCCAATGCTCCCATCGACAACACCGACAGTCTCTCTTCCTACAACGCTACTTTCGAAATCCCCTCGTGGAACGACACCCGCAACACTGACTACCGTGTGGGAGTTCAGGTCGATGGAGAAACCTACTACTGGGAGGGAACCATACGAAAAGACCCGGTCGATAAAAACGAAATCGTGGTCATCAACACCTCCTGCCAACGCATCTCCGACGGCAGCGTGGAGGCTGACACAATGGACTGGTCGCCGGTCAAGATCTGGCATCCTCATCTCCAGACATACGATCACATTGCCAAGCATGGCGGCGACGTGCTCCTTGCACTCGGGGACCAAATCTACGAAGGCCAACCTACCAGCAAAGACACCAGCTCGAATTTCAATCGTCACTACGACTACCTCTACAAATGGTTCTTCTGGATGTTACAAACCCGCGATCTGGCAAAAGATATGCCCACTATTGCCATTCCCGACGATCACGACGTTTATCAGGGTAATCTCTGGGGTGAAGGAGGTATCGCTACAAATAACCAGACGACCGGCGGCTATGAACAACCACCTTCCTGGGTCCGTCTTGTAGAGCGCTGCCAAACCCGCCACATGCCCCTTCCCGATCCCTACAATACCATTCAACCTGCTCCATTGAT
>JAKMEV010000316.1:0-7475 GCA_022425785.1 Akkermansiaceae bacterium
AACTTCGTGTTCCACATCGTGAACGCGTTTCTCATTACCTACTTTACCGACGTGATGGGCTTGGATCCTCTTGCGGTGGGCACCTTGTATTTGGTGGCTCGAATTTGGGATGCCATCTCTGACCCTCTTATGGGTGGATTGGCTGATCGCACGAAGACTCGATTTGGCAGATACCGGCCATATTTGCTATGGATTGCTATCCCATATGGATTGATTGGATACCTGACATTTTTAGGGCCGGATTTGGATCCTGCCGGAAAGCTGATTTTTGCGTATGTCACTTATATCGCCCTGATGACAGTCTACACCGCGATTAATGTGCCTTATTCAGCTATGATGGGAACCATTACTTCGGATCCCGAAGAGCGGACATCGCTCTCGAAATTTCGATTTGCAGGAGCTTTCTCCGCGCAGGTGATCATCGGTTTAGCTCTATTTCCGATGCTTTATAAATTCGGGGGTCGGGATAATCCTGATGCCTGGCGGGTTGCCATGGGGGTTTTTGCGGCCATGGCGACGATCTTATTTTTGTATACCTTCGCCACCACTCGGGAGCGTATTACCCCTCCCAAAGAGGAGCGGTCACATTTTGGGAAGGATGTCGTATTTTTGGCTCAAAACAGACCCTTGGTTGTGATGTTGGTGGTTGCTTTTATCACCCTGACATTTTCGGGATTGCGGTGGGGAATCACCTATCCGTATTTAAAGTATATCGCCAATTACAGTAGTGACACCTATATGCTGGGATTGGATCGAATTTCCATTTTCTATTCCACGGCTCCGATCGCTTTGTTGATCGGAATTCTCATGACCCAGCCTCTCAAGAAGCGTTTTGGGAAGAGGAATGCCCTAATTGGAATGACGATGTTGAATGCCTTTTCGGTAATCGCCTTTTATTTCGTCCCTGCGAGCAACTTCGAAGCGGTATTTTGGCTGAATATTTTTTCAGCCTTTGTAGCTGGACCGATGCCAGTGCTGGTTTGGGCGATCTATACGGATGTTGTTGATTACGGAGAGTGGAAGTTTGGTCGCCGAATTACCGCGTTGACCTTTTCCATTGCGATGTTTGTTCAGAAAGTTGGCCTCGCCGTTGGCGGCTCGATGGTGGGAATCCTACTGGCATACTACGGGTATGTTGCCAATGAAGTGCAGTCGGAAACTTCTGCGAATGGAATCCTGCTGATGTTCTCGGTATTTCCAGGCGTGCTGACGATTCTCTCGGGTGTCGCGCTGTTCTGGTATCCCCTCACTGACAAACAAGTCGACGAGATCGCCGAGGAACTCGAAGCGCGACGCCGGGCAAGCTAAGCTTTCGGAGGTCCCACTGATTTTCCCTCTCGGAGGTCACCGGCGATGTAGATGTGCTGTTTTTCGCCAAAGCGTTTGCGTATTCTGGTGGCCAGTCGTTCCGCTCCGGTCATCCCGATGGAGCGGAAGGGGATTTTAATCGTGGTTAGTGAGGAGGTGGCTCCGGGTTGCTGGATACCATCGAATCCGGTGACGGAGACATCCCTTGGAATCTTGAGTCCGCGCTTCTTGAAGTCGTTGATGAGGTCGTAGGCCTGATGGTCGGCCGCACATACCCAGGCGGTCACACCCAGGCGGGTGCGTTCGGCGGCTTCTTCGATTCCCTTGGCGACATCGGGGAAAGCTCGGGGATAAATGCCGATAGTGTCCTTTTGAGTTACCTTGAGTTTCAGGCGGGCCATTTTTTCAAGGAAGGCACTGTAGCGTCGGAAGGACCAACTTGCGTCGACAGGATAAGCCCTCGTGTAAAACCCGATTCGTTCGTGACCTTGCTCGACAAGATGGTCGACGACGGTGGAGATGCCGTCGAAGTGGTCGACGTCGACGCAGTCGATGCTGTGCTGTTGAACTTGATCGATCAGGGAGATCAGTGGGAACCGTACCGAAAGTTCGTCGATAATGGGGGAAGGAAAAGGGTAGATGAGGAAGATTCCCCGGGACTGGCGGTCCTTGAGGCCTTTGATTTTTTTGAAAGCCGGATCGTCGATTCCGGTGACATCGGGTGGGATGAAATGCACATCGACCTGGGCGTTGTTGAGTTGGGCATACTCAGAGAGTCCGGCCAGGATTTGCTCTCCGGGGCTTTCGTAGTCCTTGCGAAAATACTCGTCGGTATCGGTGCAGATCAGGACGGAGAAATTGGTGGGCTTCCTCTTGGCTTTTTTCTGAGCCTTCTTGCTTCGGCTCTCCAGGTGAGTGTAGCCAAGCTCCGCGGCCAGTTGGAAAACCTTGGCGCGAGTGACGGCGCTGATGCCGGCGTGATTGGTGAAACATCTCGAAACAGTTGCTTTCGAAAGTCCGAGACGATCCGCGATCTCTTGTTGGTTTACTCCTGCCATCCGTTTTGTGTGGGCAATGGATGCCTTGATTGAACCGGAATGGCAAGAATCAAGGGATCACACTTGAAATTGAATAAGGATTTCGCTCATGCAAAATAATGCAATAAAAGTGATTGAATCCTCCGTGGGGAGTCGTAGAAGGGCTCATGCGAATGATCGTTCTCATCAGGTTTGTCGGATTGTTAGGAGTAACTCCTGTGGGGTTAAACGCGGACGATTTCATAAAAATCGGGCCGGGAAGTTATACTGCGCAACGTCCTGAGGGATGTGAGCCATTACCCGGGGAAATTTATAAAGTGAAATCGCTTGAGGGGGCAACGCCGACCAATCAATGGTGGAGTTCAGTGGTTTGGGAGAAGCATTCGCAAAACCTTTTCCCTCATCCTCTGGCGATGGTGTGTCATGAAGGAGGGATGGCGGTGACTTATCCCGGAGCGGGAATTGACGGGAGGTCAGGAAATATCATGGGCGGTGGTGTGTCCAAGGGAGGCGATTTTGTCATCGGGCATTCTGCCTCCGCAAACTTTACCGAAACCCGTTTGGCTGGATATTCCGCATGGATGATCACCACTGAAGTGCAGGAGGGAGAGGCTAAGATGCAACTGACCTTCGGTCATGGAAGCCCGTTTGTGTATGGAAAGATCAGTGGCGGCAATCCGGTGATTCGTTTTGCCCACAAGCCGATCATTTGGTCCGGAAAGCAGGGAGAGAGTGTCCTGGGAATCACGGTGCGGGGAAATCACTACGGAATTTTTGGCGCGAGTGGCTCAAAATGGCTCGGAGAGGAGACGGTCTATGAAAACGAGGGATCCAAGGGATACTTCTCGGTAGCGCTTCTGCCAGACAAGGAAGCTGCCACCCTTGGGGCCTTCGCCCAATATGCCCACAACCATGTTGTCACGACCAAGGTCAGTTCGTCTCATGAGAAGGGCATTCTTTCGTCGATTTACGAGGTCGAAACAAAGAAATTGGAAGGCAAGGGCGAGGGGACGATCTTTGCGCTTTATCCCCACCAATGGAAGTATACCTCTACGCCTTTGACCTCGATGAGTTACCGATCGGTGCGCGGTGCGATGAAGGTCGCGAGGGGTAGTGCTTTTGAAACAGCAGTCCCCATACAGGGGCTGCTTCCGATGTTTCCAAAAGAGGGGATTCCCGATCTTGTGAGGATGAAAGGTTATTTGACGGCTGAAGCGGCCAAAAAGAAAACGGACTTTGGCGATACATATTGGGAGGGAAAGCATCTCGGAAAGCTGGCCACCTTGAGTGGGATTGCCGAAGTCATTGGCGAAGAGGAATTACGGACTCAATTCGTCGCCGAGATAAAATCTCGTCTTGAGAACTGGTTTACTGCGAGTCCGGGTGAAAAGGCTCCTCTGTTCTACTATGATGCCAATTGGGGGAGCCTCATTGGAAGTAAACCGTCATACGGAAGTGATTCGCAATTAAATGATCATCACTTTCACTACGGATATTTTCTCCGGGCCGCAGCTGAAGTGGCCCGGTTCGATCCCGCATGGGCAAGGAAATGGGGGCCGATGGTAAATCTCCTGATTCGTGATATTGCCTCGCCAAAGAAAGACGACGCGCTTTTCCCATATCTCCGGTGCTTCGATATCTATGCCGGGCATTCCTGGGCTTCGGGCCATGCCAAGTTTGGTGACGGGAACAATCAGGAGTCGTCTTCTGAATCAATGAATGCCTGGTATGGTATGATGTTGTGGGGTGAGGCTATCGGTGACGATGTGGTGAGGGATCTCGGGATTTATCTCTACAATACCGAGCGGACTGCAGTAGAAGAGTATTGGTTTGACGTTTCAGGAACGAATTTCCCTAAGGATTTTCCCAACGTTGCACTCGGTATGATTTGGGGAGGCAAGGGTGCGTTCGCGACCTGGTTTTCAGGAGATATCGATTGCATTCACGGGATCAATTGGCTGCCCTTTACTCCCGCTTCAATCTATATGGGACGTTTCCCGGACTACGTAAAAAGGAACCACGACCGCATTGTCGAGAAGCGGGAGAAGGGCGCAGACTATAACAATGGTTGGGGTGATCTGGTGGCGATGTTTGGAGCGCTCAATGACCCGGCTCCGGCGGTGAAATATCTCGATACGACTCCGGACTGCAGTCTTGAAGGAGGAAACACCCACGCCTTTATGTATCACTGGCTTAATACCCTCGATCATTTTGGGCAAAATGATGCCTCGGTCACAGCTAATCATCCCTATGTGAATGTCTTCAAGAAAGGGGGGAAGAAAACCTACGTCGTTTACAATTTCGAGGAGACGCCTCTCACCGTGCGTTTCTCGGATGGGGGAGTCGTTGAGTCAAAAACAGGTGGTTTGACCGTGAAGTCGGATTGATCTCTCCGGAGATCCCGGCGCGATGGCGCCATGCTGGCGCGCGAATGCTTTGATCATTTCCGTATCATTGACCCGGAGGAACTGGTTCCGATTGGCGACAAATTAGCGGATCGAGTCTTGGTCGAAGTCTGGAGATGATGAGATGGTAGGTGTGGAAATTACTTAGCGTCTTTAAGGCGTTCCTTGAGCAGGGACTGCATCTCATTTCTAATTGCCGTGAATTCTTTGTTCTTCGCGAGATTGTGAAATTGCTCGGGATCTTTCTCCATGTCGTAGAGTTCATCATCGCCATTCTTGTAGCGTAGATAGGCCCAGCGATCGCTGCGAAGTCCGTGACCCCCGCGATTGAATGAGAGAGCTGCTTTGCGAACCTTGGCCTCAGGATTTTTGAGAACGGGAACGAGGTTTTTTCCCTGCACACTTTCAGGGGCGGGGATGTCGAGAAGCGAGCTCAATGTCGGATAAATGTCCATGAGTTCGGTGACGGAATTTGTTCTGCCCGGCTTCATGCCGGGGACCGAGATAATCATGGGGACGCGGGTGACTTCTTCGTGGAGGTTGCTCTTCTGCCAGAAGTGGTGCTCGCCGAGATGGTATCCGTGGTCGCTGATAAAAACGATGGCGGTGGAGTCGGTGAGTTTGAGTCGGTCAAGCTCATCGAGAACCTTGCCGACTTGCTCGTCCATGTAGGTCACCGTGGCGTAGTAGGCCGACCACATGCGCTGAATGTTGGAAGGCCACTTCGCGATGCCGCTCTTCTGGCTGGTGGTTTTTCCAAGTCCTGAGTTTGGAATGTCATTGAGATCACCTTCGAGAGCGTGAGGGAGGGGCATTTTGTCGAAGGGATATTTCTGGAAGTATTGCGTCGGAGCCACGCTGGGGTAGTGGGGGCGCACAAAGCCGGTTGCGATGAAGAAGGACTTCTCCTTGTGTTCTTTGAGCAAGGCGATGGTTTTATCAGCGGCCTGCCAGTCGGGCTGGTCGGAGCCATCGCCTTCGTATTCCACTGAGACGAACATGCGGTGCGGCATCCGGGTGGATTGCCGGCCTTCGAGCTCTTTGGTGAAGATGTTTAGATTGAGACAGGCGTAGTCCCCGGGAGTGTGGGCCTCCTGGCCCTTTGTGTTGAATTTTTCATCCCAGGTGCTGGGGATATCGTTGCCATCGGTGCCTGCGATGATGTCGCCGGGAACGCGCATGTGGTAGATCTTGCCGACCCGTGCGGAGTGGATTCCATTTGCGCGGAAATGCTCGCCCATATTCGTTCCTTTGCTTCCTTCATAGCGGCTGTGCATGAACGAGAGGCGGGAGGGGGCACACCAGGTTCCCTGGCAATAGGTTCGTTCGAAAACCATGCCGCGCTTGGCGAGGCGATCGAGATTTGGTGTTTCGCAAATGGTGTTTCCGTAGCAACCCAGCGAGCTGGCCTTGAGGTCATCGGAAACGATCAGGAGGACGTTTTTGATCTGTGTTTCCGCGCTCGCCGAAGAAATGAACAGAAAGATGGAGGTAAGAAGGGAAGGGAGTCGTAGTGACATGATTCCGTTTCTTAGCGTGAAACGAATGATTTGCCGACTACAGAGATTCTCTGTTTGAGATGAAAAAGTTCTCAACGCTTGCGGAATGCCATTCCTGCCAGCAGCCCGAGGATTCCCAGTGCAGGGATAGAGGGCTCTGGAATCGGGACGGGGACGTTGGAAATCGCAGTTTGAATGCCAGCGTCGTAGGAGCCAAGGTAGCTATAGAGTGTTCCGGGTCTTTCCTCGAAGCCACTGGTGTTAGTATTGAAATCTCCCGTAAATCCCGGAGGGGGAACGACGGCCCATGCAATGCCTTCTATTCTGAGAGTGCCTCCTTGGTTTGAAAAAAGTGGTGAGCCGGAATCTCCGCTTTGGAGTTGGGATTCGGAATTTTCGAAATTGTTGGCGTCGTGAGTGGATATATTTTCAAACATGACGATTTGATCGAAATCCGCATTACTGCCAAAGGTGTTATTGACTCCTCCGGGGCCAGGAACTTGGATAACGTTCGTTCCCTCCTCGAACCAGGATTCACCCTGATTTTCAGCCACGACGTGGTCCAAGATTGTTCCTGCGGAGCCGGCAACGCGATCCCCGCTGGTGTAGACGGTGGTTCCCGCTATTCCGAGGTCGGCCAGGGCGTTGGCATTGTTTGTGTTGTAGGTGTAGCGGGCGATGGAGGGATCGACTACCTCGTTGAAATAGCCAATCTGAATGTCGGTGCCTGGAACGTTAAAGCTCCCCGCGACGGTGTATTGGAAAATGTTACCCGAAGGATCATTGTCTGCGAGGAATTGGACATTTCCCGTTGCGGGAAAATGGATGGCCGTGACGAAGTAGTTGTCACCGATCATGGTTACCCAGCGGCCGCTTGTTGTCCTTCCTACTCCGGAAAAGTCCAGGCCAGCTCCAACGAAGCTAGGATCATTGTCAAAGCGGTCGTTTACGGGACTTGAATAATTAGCAACTACGATTCCGCTGGAAACGCCAGGAAGTAGGGAAGTCAAAGGGAGAATGAGCTTTCGCATGTAATTCATTTTAATCGAATTAAGAGATCAAAGTAATATAGTTTCATAGTTTTAATGTGCAAGATGAAACTATACTAATAATTTTAATTTAGTTAGTTTAACCCTGTCTTCAATCGCGATTTCAGTTGTCCGGCATCCTCCGGTTCGGCGGAATAGCGGAGTTCTCTCGCTTGGTAATTCGAATCAACTTCCGAG
>JAKMEV010000320.1:0-3469 GCA_022425785.1 Akkermansiaceae bacterium
CGCCGAAGATACGCGCGGCCTCTTTGAAATGTCCCGTATTCAAAGCCTCGTATGCCGTTTCCATCTCACTGGCCTCGATGTGGACTTTTGCCGCCAGCAAGTTGACAAATTTTTCGGCATCGCCATACGGCAGTCCCGATGCACGCCACGCGATGGAGCCGTCACGCCGGAGCAAGAAGACGTTCGGGATACGATCCGCCGAAAGAACACCCAGTCGGCGCACTATCGGATTCGCGAGACCACCCGGCACAATGGCGGCCTGGCAAGTCAGCTCCCTGCTTTTCATCAGGGCATGTAGATGTTCCGCGTCTTCGGATAAAGAGGCCACGATCGTGGTGAGATCTTTGTTGAGATGCTTATCTTGTAGGTCGCACGCAAATTGGAGATAATGATGGTGTGGCTTTTTGTCTTCCTCTTCCCCGAGATCGACAGGAAACTCCGCATCGGGTTCGGCAGACGGCTCGGCAAACACCAAGAGCGTCAGCTTGCCTTTGGTATCCTGCGGGAGATTCAGGGTTTGCCCGTCGAGAGTCTTGAGCGTCATGGTCGGCAAGACTTCCCTCATCGGGGCGGTGCCATGATTAATCATGTAGTCACGCACCGATTCACGTTCATTCTTGATGTGGTTCGCCCTCAACAGGCGGTAAGTGTATACCCGGTCACAAAGGAAGGAGACCATGGACCACAGCGCAGGATTCCCCCCATCCGGTGCTGCCAGCAGTGGGGCGCAGTAACGATCGTGCAAGTCCCTTGAGTTGGCGTTCAGCGCCAGAATCGTCGCCGCGGCATAGGCCAAAGCGGGCGCTTCAGGGCCGCCCGTTTTCTTGAGGAAATCCTGAATCACTGACTCCGACTCCAAACCCCCAAGCCGGAGTGCTTCCCTGGCGAGACAAAAGCGCGGCACAATATCAGCCCCGGGAGGCCGCTTTGCGGCCAAAGAAACCTGCGCCTCTCGGACTGCTTTTTCAAGATACCTCGGCTCTCCGGCAAGATTCCACATGCCCAGCAAGGCGATGATCTTTCGGTTGCGAACCATCCAGAGATCTGGCGCGGCCGGATGTTTTCCGATAGCCTCGTCGCACAATTTCGCAGCCTTCTCGTGGTTCGCCAGCGCCTCGGCGGTCGTCAGTCGGTAGCGGAAAGGCGCCGGCGTAAAACATTCCTGAATGGCTTGCAACGTCTCTGCAGAGACTGACCCGGCTGTCCGAGCCAGCTCGATCTCGGGCTCTGTGACCAACACATCGCCAATCAAGAGCGACTGCAATTGCGAAAGAAATCGCGCGTTATCCAAACGGCGATTCAAGGTCGACATCACCAAGGGAGCAACGCGCACGCCCAGTTTGGCCTGCTCCGCCGCGTTCAGCAAATTCGGCGCAAGGAGAGCATAACCGTAGGCGTTGACAAAGACGCCTACGGGATCATTTACCACGTAGGCACGATAGGTTTGACTCTTCTTGCCTCCAGGTAAGCGCATCACCGTCCAGGTAAGGCCCAGCGATTTTAGCGTCGATTCTCCCGCGTCAGGTAATTCGTCAACGTTGAAGCTGAAGACCTCAAATTGGCCCGGGAATTGATCCTCCTGCTCCTTGATCATCTTGAGGTAGTCCTCAAACCCCGGCGTCTTCTGCGACCAAAAAACCATGAGACTTTGCCGCCCCATCAAGTCAGCCGGAAACCGCAGAGTAACACCGTCAGAACGCATAAAGGCCCCTGTAAACAACACCTCCATTCGACCGAACCCGAGGTGTTTGCGACGGAACTCAATCACCTCCATATCGCCGGCGAAACGTTCACCCAAAGCGTCTAAGATTCTCTTCTGCAATTCGAACGCTTGCAGCTTCGGAGCAATCTGCGCGGCCATCATCAGGCTCTTCGCCTCACCCGACGTGCCGCGGTATCGGGCGACCAATCCCTCGAGCGTTTCGGCACGCTCTTTCACATCTGCGTTCTTTGCCGACAAATCTCGCTCCGACAGAAATAGATCCGCCTCGAGGCGCAAATCGGCAAGCTCGTTAGGCGCCTCGACCAGCCTGCTACCGGTAACGAAAAGAGCTTCGCGGTTGCGGTCGGAATTCTCCAAAGCCAACAAACGCTTTTGGCTTTGAAAGATAATCTCCAGGACACGGAATCGCGTTCCCGCCGCCGGTGATTTTTTAATAAGGTCTTCCCCATCGCGGACAACATTCTTGTAGGCGCGGCGCTTCCGGGTCGATGAAGATGCCTTTCCGGCTTCGATCAATTCCTTCTGTAACGCGGCAATCTCCTTCTCCGGGAGGCCGGCAGCCTTCTCCTGTGCAGGACAAAGCTGAGGGAAGGCAAGCGCAACACTTGCCGCACAAATCGCAAGAAATTGCAAATGCTTCGATCGCCCTGTCATTATCGCTGGTAGATTGGGATGTATCGATGCGGGGTGGCAAGAATGATGATCGCCATGGGGGTCGAATAGCCTCCCCCTCCGTGGCCGCGGCCTTTGTCCCAGGCCCCTTTTTCATTTTGTCTGGTGATGAGCGCGTCGCGAATTTGAGGATACCACTTCGCATACTCATCGTCACCCGCCTGCACCATCGCCTGGATCGCGTAGTAGTGGGTGTAGTAGTAGTAACTACCGCCTCCGGTGATGATGCCGGGAGCCTGGCTCTTGAGATGACGCAGGGCGGAGCTGGTCATTTCAGTGTCCCGCAGTCCCGCAAGCTGGGCGGTGTAGGCTCCGCCCGCGGTGCAGGCCAAGGTCACTTTACCGCCCCGGGGAGTGTAGGAAAATCCGCCGGTTTGGGGGTCTTGCGCACTTTCCAAATACTTGGCCACCTTGGCGATCGTCTCGTTCGGGACGTAGATCCCCGCCTGGCGGGCTGAGGCCAAAGCGTGGAAAACAGTCTGGGTACACGAGGTGTCTTCGCCGCCGTCCGCCTGTGGTTGATAGCGCCAACCACCTCCGGGGTTCTGTGAACGTAAAATGACATCGACGGCCCTTTCGAGGGCCCTTTGGATCGCATCATCGTCTTCGGGATCGCGGGCCATCCCCCACAATTCTGAAAGCGCCAGAGTAGCGAGCCCGTGCTCATACATCACCGTGCCAAGGTAGCCATCGGGCCGTCCTTTTGCCTCCTTCAGAAGCCATTTCATCCCGCGATCCAACTGCTCCCCATATTGACCAAATCCGGGGAAGTGCGCTTTTGACATGAATGCCATGAGGGAGAGCGAAGTCATTGCCACGGCATGCCCGCCTTCTCCGTTGCTGTCCCAGGAACCGTCTTCTTTTTGAATCGTCAGGAGATAAGCGAGCCCCTTGTCGATGGCGCGCGAAGCCTCGGCACTCAGCTCGGGAGCTCCATCCTGCTGAGCCGGTGCGGAACCGGGCAGAAGTATGGTCAGGAAGCCAACAACAAGGGCGATCACGAGCTTCCGGGACTCGACACAAAAAAGTTTCAAGAAACTCCGTTTTCCGGTCCGGTGATCTGCCGTGCTAAGA
>JAKMEV010000356.1:0-6866 GCA_022425785.1 Akkermansiaceae bacterium
GACTTCGAGCATCTTGAGTCGGTCTTCGGTGGTTTCACCAAGCCCGAGGATGCCGCCGCAGCAGATGGACATGCCTGCATCCTGAGCGTGGCGGATAGTATTGAGGCGGTCCTGAAAAGTGTGGGTGGTGACGATATTGGGGTAGTGCTCGGGCGAGGTGTCGATGTTGTGGTTGTATGCGGTGACTCCAGCGTCCTTGAGTCTTACCGCTTCATTGGGGCCAAGTTCTCCCAAGGTGACGCAAACTTCCATGCCAAGTTTGGAAACATCCTGAATGATATCGAGGACCTGGTCGAATCGTTGGGTTCCCTCTCGAACACCGCGCCAGGCGGCTCCCATGCAAAAGCGGGTTGAGCCATTGTCACGGGCGGCTTTGGCGCGTTCCATGATCTGGCATTTTTCCATGAGCCGCTCGGGGGCGACATCTGATTTGTAGCGCGCGGATTGGGCGCAGTATGAGCAGTCCTCCGAGCACCCGCCGGTTTTGATGGAGAGGAGGGTGCAGAGTTGGACTTCGCCGGCGGGCCAGTTTTCTTCGTGAACGCTGCGGGAGCGTTGAATGAGATCGAAGAGAGGGAGCTGATAGAGGTCGTTGAGTTCTTGGAAGGTCATAAGTGGTGATGTTGGAAATTGTGTCAGCGGATCCACTTGCCGGAGACCGAGGGAAGTCTGCCGAAAGAGACGGTTTCGTAGTTGGTTTTGCCTTTGGCTCCGATTAGCGGGATGCCAACTTTGCTACGCCATATGGCGCTCATACTTTCGCCGGTGTGGCAGCCGTAGCTTTGGCAGAGAGCGTGTTTGTTGAAAGCCCCTCTGCGGATTTTCCGCAGGTCTTTTTCGTGAATCCAAGCTTGGCTGACAGCCATCACATTGGTGCCGTAATCGAGCATGAAGCAGTGACGGTTGGAGTGGCCGAAGAAGTCGAAGGTGATGATGTCGCGGCTGCCATTGATGGCGGCGATGGCCTGATCGCCGGTATTAATCCAGATCAGTTTGGCGTTCCGTTTGGCGGCTTGCTTGGCGACCCACTTGGCGTATGGCTTGTGATCTTCCTCTCCGCGAATGACGTAGCCCGGCTTGTAAACAATCCAAGTCAGGCTGGCATTTTCGCCATGGATTTTCCGAAGTTCGTCGCTGCGGATTGAGGTGGCGGCGAGGAAGTTCCCCCAAAAGCGATCGTGCCGGTCTCTCTCTACCCGGAGGTTTTCCCAGCGTCTCAGGGCGGGGCCGCCGGTGAGAATGACGTGTTCCCGGGCCACGATCGGAGTGGTGATCGCCAAGAAAATGAGGAAGAAGAGGCCCTTCATGAGGTGAGAATGGAGTCAGACGGCGCGGGCATCAAGACCGGAGAGCGGTAACGAGCAGCTCGAGCGCACTTTCCAGACGCGCTTTTTGCGTTCCGAAATTGACGCGGAGGCAGCGCTTGTGCCCGAAGAAGGCACCATCTGAGAGGAAAAGTCCGGCCTCCTCGGCCTTTTCGATGGGCTGATCTATGGAGAGAGCCTTGCAGTCAATCCAGGCGAGATAGGTTGCTTCGATATTTGGGACGCGTGCCCCGGGGAGTCCTTCGGTGATCTTTTTTGTGAGCAGGTCCCGGTTGGTTCGGAGGTAGGCGAGCAAGTCCTGACGCCAGGGTTCGCCGTGGTGGTAGGCAGCTTCGGCCGCGTAGTAGGCGAGGCAGTTGATCTCGGGGAGGATATGGCCTTTGGCCGCGGTGAATTTACGACGAAGGGAATCGTTTGGAATGACCGCGAAGGCGTAACCTAACCCGGCGATATTGTAGGTCTTGCTCGGGGCAAGAAGGGTGACGGTGCGCTCGCGAAGTTCGTCCGGAAGATTGAGGGCCGAAAAGTGTGGTGTGGCGTCTTCGTCGAGGATGAGGTCGCAATGAATTTCGTCAGAAACCAGAACGAGATCGTGGCGCTGGCAGAACTCACCGAGTTGAATCATTTCGTCCTTGGTGAAAACGCGCCCGAGTGGGTTTTGAGGATTGCTGAGGATGAAGAGTTTGCTTTTTGGAGTGACCGCGTGTTCGAGCGCGTCCCAATCCATGATCCAAGTGCCGTCATTATCGAGGTGATCGACACTTTGTAGTTCGAGATCGCCGTCGTTGTGAACTCCGAGGAACGGGGGGTAAACCGGCGTGCAGGTGAGTAGGGCATCGCCCGGAGAGGCGAAGGCTTTGGTTGCAAGAGACAGGGCAGGAACAAGTCCGCCGAGGTGAACGATTTGTTCTTCGTTGCTGGTGACGCCGATGCGAGTTTGCAAGTAGCCGAGGAGGGTGTCGACGAGAGATTGGTGTGGAACGGCGTAGCCAAAGACACCGTGATTGACGCGTTCGCGAAGGGCGTTGATCACTTCAGGCGGGGAGGTGAAATCCATGTCCGCAACCCAGAGTGGATCAAGATCGGGGCGGCGATCCCACTTCAGCGAGCCAGTGCCGCGCCGGGTGATGAATGTGTCAAAATCTGTCATGAAGAGAGACTTATCCTAATAGGGTGGGAATGCAATCAGCTCTATTTGGACGGAGTTTGATTTGCGCTCTCAATAGCGTCTTCAATCTTGTGATTGATATCGTGCTTAATTGCGGAGGCTGCCATCTTGATGGCATTCTTAATCGCCAGAGCGGAAGACCCTCCATGAGCGATGATGACGACTCCATTGACTCCAAGGAGAGGGCTGCCGCCGTAGGATTCATAGCTGGATGTTTCTTTCACCTCTTGAAATGCGCCTCTTCCCAGAAGAGCTCCGGTCATGCGAATAGGGCTCTTTTTGAAGGCTGTTTTGAGCCATTTGGACATGGCCTTAGCCGTTGCTTCGCAGCTTTTGAGAACAATGTTTCCAGTGAACCCGTCGCAGAGACAGACATCGAGTTTGGTCTGGAAAAGGTCGTGTCCTTCGACGTTTCCGAGGAAGGTGAAAGGTGCTTTGTCCCGATCAACAAGGTCCTTCAAAAGGGCCATCGTTTCTTTGGTGAAGGCTGTTCCTTTTTCTTCCTCCTCGCCATTGGACATGATGCCAACGTGCGGATCTTTGACCTTTAAAACCTCATGCGCGTATACGCTGCCCATGATGGCATATTGTAAAAGGTGTTCCGGTTTTGCTTCCGGGTTGGCTCCCGCGTCAAGTAGGTTGCACACGCCATGTTCGTTCGGCATGGGGGAGGCGATGCCGGCGCGAAGGATACCCTTTAGGAGGCGAAGTTTCACGGTTGCGGTGGCAACAGCAGCTCCGGTGTTGCCTGCGGAGACGACGGCTTCTGCGTCGCCTTTTTTAACGAGGTCGTTGGCGACGGCGATAGAGGAGTTCTTTTTGCGGCGAATCGCTTTTGCTCCGGACTCTGCCATGCCGACGACTTCCGTGGCTTCGACAAATTGTGCACGTTTGTCGGTGAGTCCATATTCGAGTGCGGCTTTCTTGAGTTTCTCGGCCGGGCCGGTCAGGAAGATGGTCTCGATGTCCGGATTGGCGGCTAGGATCTCGCGTGCTCCTTCGAGATTTACTCTGGGGGCGTGGTCCCCGCCCATGGCGTCGAGTGCGATTTTCATCTCGAAAAAACGAGCGCGGAGACAGGCCCCGCGCTCATTAAAAAATTGATAGGAACCAAACGATTAAACCAAGTCGACATCGACGACTTGGCGCTCTCGGTAGGTTCCGCAAGATGGGCAGGCGATATGCCCCGGGATACTGCTCCCACATTCGGGACAGGTCTTTAGCAGTGGCTTGCGCCAGCGGTTGGCTCCTCTGCGGAGACGTTGCTTGTGCTTGGATGTGCGGCGTTTTGGTGCGGCCATGGTTCTAGGTGGTTAAGAAGGTTGATCGTTGGAATCAATTGCGTCCAAGGCGGCCCATGGATTGGGTCCGTCCTGCGCGGGGGCGTTGTCTACTCCATCATTGGTCGACTTGTCCACTGCTAAATACTTCGGATCTATTTCGCATTTTCCCGGGGTGTCGCCATCCTCGCAACGCGGGTTGGTCGGGAGTTCCAGTAGAACTTCTTCCCGAATGGCCTCCGAGGCGTCAATTTCGCCGTCGTTGCCGATTTCGATGCTGATGGCGGCACCTTCCAGTTCAACAGTCTGTTTGAAGCCGTGCAGGCTGCGCATGCAGGTTAATTCGAAGGTCGCCTCAAGATTTCCTGTGAGAAGAAGTTCTGTATCAAAGCGTTGGGCGAATAATCGGTAGAGGAGTGGTCCGGCCGGAGTGGTGTCGCTGCCCTCCAAATCAAAGATTTCGGGTCTTAATTCACCTTCAAAGAGCTGTCCTTCGTCGGGCAGATTGGCGAGATCGATCTTCATGGCGCGAATTGTAGGTTGAAATTCTGATTTTGTATCGTGAAAATCGCCTCGTGGAACGAATTCCTCCCGAAGTGCTACTCAGTGCCTATATAAAAGGGGTCTTCCCGATGTCTGAGAACGGGGAGATTTTTTGGTTTTCGCCGAAAATGCGCGGGATCATTCCGCTGGATGAGCGTTTTCATATTCCCAAGGGATTGAAGCGGGCTCTGAAGAAGCGTCCATTTGAAATCCGTTACGATACAGCTTTCCGAGAGGTGATGGAGGGATGTTCTGAGCGGGAGGAGACCTGGATCGATCCCGTGATCATGGACAGCTACGGTGAGTTGTTCGAGCGGGGCTTTGCGCATTCCGTGGAATGTTGGGATGAGGAAGGGCTGCAGGGCGGGCTCTATGGAGTTCGGATCGATCGCGTGTTTTTTGGTGAAAGCATGTTCAGCCGCAAAACCGACGCCAGTAAGATTGCGCTGGTGCGTTTGGTTGAGTGGCTGCGGGACGAAGGGGTAATATTACTTGATACCCAATGGATGACCGATCATCTGAAGACCTTCGGCGGCTACGAAGTGCCTGCCGGTATTTATAAAGGAATGCTCGCTGAGGCGATCGATGTGCGAGAGTAGTGGGACAAGTTGTCGCCACGTGTCAAATGGTTGCAGGGCGATGCGTGTCAAAGTGACGCGCTGCCGTTAAGGGAGGTCGTGGAGTTTCCCGTAGAATAAGGGATTGCGGAAATTGGCACGGTGCGTGCCAAGTAAATTCCAAAGTCGCCATGTGAAAGCCATGGCACCAATTTTAAAATATAGAAATAAAATCATGGGTAAAATCTTAGGAATTGACCTTGGCACCACCAACTCTTGCATGTCTGTCATGGAGGGTGGTGAACCAGTGGTCCTTGAAAACTCGGAAGGTGCACGCACCACTCCGTCTGTTGTCGCTTTTGCGAAGAACGGAGAACGTCTCGTCGGTCAGGCCGCCAAGCGCCAGGCTGTTACGAACGCTAAAAACACCGTTTTCTCCGCCAAGCGCCTGATCGGACGTAAGTTTTCCGAACTCACCGCTGAAGATAAGCGCGTCCCTTATGAGCTTGTGGAAGCTGACAATGGCGACGCTCACATTCAGGTTGAAGTTGAAGGAGAGAAGAAAGTCTATTCTCCCCAAGAAATCGCAGCCATCATTCTCGGCAAACTAAAGTCCGATGCCGAAGCCAAACTCGGCGAGACCATCACGGAAGCGGTGATTACTGTTCCCGCCTACTTTAATGATTCCCAGCGTAATGCCACCAAGGCGGCCGGTGAAATCGCCGGTTTGAAAGTGCGTCGTATTATTAACGAGCCCACCGCTGCCTCGCTTGCCTACGGACTTGATTCCAAGACGGATCAAAAGGTCGCTATTTATGACCTCGGTGGGGGAACCTTCGATATTTCAGTATTAGAAATCTCCGATGGCGTCTTCGAGGTGCTCGCGACCGACGGTGATACCCAGCTCGGAGGTGATGATTGGGACAATGCGCTCATCGATCACATCGTGGCCGAATTCAAATCATCCGAAGGCATTGACCTCAGCGGTCAGCCTGACGCTCTTCAGCGGATTAAGGAAGAAGCCGAGAAGGCCAAGATCGCGCTTTCCTCATCGCAATATTACGATCTTAACCTACCCTTCATCACTGCTGACCAAACCGGTCCCAAGCATATTCAGTTGAGCTTGAGTCGCGGTAAGCTCGAGCAGCTGACAGATCACCTTTTTTCTCGCACCAAGAAGCCGGTATCCGACTGCTTAACGGAGGCCGACGTCAGTTCCGGCGAAATCGATGAACTCGTTCTTGTAGGTGGCATGACCCGGATGCCCAAGGTTGTTGAGACTGCTCACGAACTCGCCGGCAAGACTCCTCACCAGGGAGTCAATCCCGACGAGGTGGTCGCCATCGGTGCTGCTATTCAAGGTGGCGTTCTCCAGGGTGACGTGAAGGACGTTCTCCTTCTCGATGTGACTCCGCTCACTCTCTCGATCGAGACTGAAGGAAGCCGCGCCACTGCCATGATCGAGCGTAACACCACCATCCCGGTGAAGCGTAGCCAGACTTTCTCGACTGCCGCTGACAACCAACCCGCCGTTGACATTCGCATCTGTCAGGGTGAGCGCCCGCTCTTCGCCGATAATAAGTTGCTTGGAAATTTCCAGCTCTCTGGAATTGAGCCCGCTCAGCGAGGCATGCCTCAGATCGAGGTGACCTTCGATATCGATGCGAACGGTATTCTCCACGTTTCAGCCAAGGACAAGAACTCCGGCAAAGAGCAGAAAATCTCAATCGAAGGGTCCAGTGGACTGTCCGAAGACGAGATCGAAAAGGCCAAGCGCGAAGCCGAGGCTCACGCGGAGGAAGACAAGAAGCGTGCCGAAGCCGTGGACATCAAGAACAAGGGCGAGAACATCGTCTATCAGGTCGAAAAGCAGATCAGCGAACTTCCCGAAGAAGCTCCTGCCGACCTGAAAGAGATGCTCACCACCAAGCTTGATGCCGTCAAGGGTGCGCTCAAGGCTGACGACCTCGACCTCATCAGATCTACCACGGAA
>JAKMEV010000372.1:0-10436 GCA_022425785.1 Akkermansiaceae bacterium
ACCCGATGCCGCCCCTTCGCTAATACGCCTTCCCTCGCCCCAAAAATCTCCTCTCGCAAAGCTCTCATCCTCGCCTGCCCCACCGACCCGGCCAAATCACAACAAACCTCCCCAGTCACACCGCCTTGGTCATACGCCTGGAAGTTCCCTTGCTCCATTCCCCCTCCTTACTATCCGCCGAAATCAAAGGCAACGCTTTTAGCTCCCGCACTCCGCCAATCAGCGGGATTAGCCCTCGACGTCCAACACCCTGCGCCATTAGGCTCCCGCCATGCATTACCTCGTCACAGGAGGAGCTGGATTCATCGGATCTCACCTTGTTGAAGCCCTGCTTTCGCAAGGGCACGAGATCACCGTGATCGATGATTTTAACAACTACTACGCTCCCAGCATCAAGCGTAAAAACATCGCGCCCTCGCTACCCAAGATCACCCTCGTCGAAGGCGACATCCGAGACGCCATCCTCGTCGAGCGCACCTTCGCCAAGAGCCAATTCGATGGCGTCATCCACCTCGCAGCCCGCGCCGGCGTCAGACCATCCATACAGTCACCCAAACTCTACTTCACCACCAATATCGACGGCACCTTCAATCTCCTCGATGCCTGTCGTTACCATGAAATCAAAAACTTCATCTTTGCTTCGTCTTCGTCAGTCTATGGCGTGAACGAAAAGGTCCCCTTTGCCGAGACGGACGCCCTTACGCGCACTATTTCGCCCTACGCCGCGACCAAGCTCGCAGGCGAGCAGGTGTGCTCAAACTACTCACACCTATTCGGCATTCGCTGCATGTGCCTACGCTTCTTCACCGCTTACGGTCCGCGCCAGCGCCCTGATCTCGCGATTTCGAAGTTCACCAAAAACGTCCTCTCCGGCGCGCCCATCCAACAATATGGCGATGGCTCCACCGCTCGCGATTACACCTATATCGAGGACATCGTTGAAGGCATTCTCTCCGCCGCAGCTTATCATGAATCCGAATTTGAGATCTTCAATATCGGCGGATCTGCCACCACCACATTGGCCGAACTGATCACGATGGTCGAAGACGCCTGCGGACAAAAAGCCGATATCGAAGTCACCGACGACCAACCCGGGGACGTCCCAAGGACCTTCGCCGATGTCACCAAGGCTCATCAACTTCTCAACTACGCACCTCAAACGCCAATCGCCGCAGGGATTAAAAAGTATGTGGAATGGTTCAAAGCCACCCAAAGCCAATGAAATCTGTCGTCCTAGCCAACTCTCTCGATCATGAAAGTAGCCTCTTAATCACGGAGGCTCTTAAAGACCTCTCGGCTCACGGGACCCCAATTTATCAAAGGCGAGAGCAGACACTCTATCGCTTCCAAGTGGGCTCACTTGATCTGATCGCAAAGCACTATCAGATCAAAACTCTGCCGAGAGCCGCCGCCGCAATGCTTGGCAAATCCCGAGCCCGCCGGTCTTTCCAAGCAGCTCGCCGACTTCTCGACCAAGGCATCCCCACTCCAGACGCCATTCTCCTCCTCGAGCAAGGCCGCATCTTTCCCGAAGATGCTTTTCTGGTTACAGAATATTTCCCCGGCCTCACGCTCCTAGAGTTTCTTGAAAATGAGAAAGATCCTCCCGCTCCGGTGATCACCGCGATCGTTGCTATTTTTCGCAGACTTCTCCACTCTCAAAATCGGCATGGCGATTTTCACTGCCAGAACGTCCTCGTGAACAAGGAGGAAGAGATCACCCTCATCGATCTCGATGGGGCACGCCAACGCTTTTCGAAAGCTCGGCTGCGCAAGAACCTGCAAACCGACCGCGATCGCCTCGTGAACAGCCTCTTCGCTTATCCCGACTTCCAAACCCGACTCATTGAAGCACTTGGAAAACCAAAATCGCCTTTCCCTGAGCTTTAAGAGCCAGTCTTTCCGCCACCGCCTTCTGCTCGGCGGCTCAGGAATTCAGTCAGGGCCGCTTCGAACTGAGCAATGTGACGCTCCATCGAATAGTGCTGCCCCGTCTGGGACGCATGATCGCGTATTTCGGAAAGGTTCTCCTCAGCAGCCAACGCTTCAATACCTCGGGCAATTCCAACAGAGTCATCAGCCGTCGGAATCACAAACCCGTTTTCCCCGTCCTCGATGAGTTCATGACTGCCATTCGTCTCCGTCGTGATGACAGGAATGCCGGAGGCCAGCGCCTCGCAAACAACATTCGCAGCCGCGTCGTACTTTGACGGAAAGACGAAGCAGTCAACCGCGCCGTAATACTGTTCGATCTTTGTCTGAAAACCGGCGTAGACGACGCGCTCTTCTAGCCCGAATCCTTTCACCATCCGGTTCAAATCTGCTTCATCCGTGCGCCCTACAATGAGGAGCTTCACCTTCTCACTATGGATCGAAGCCAGCGCCCTCAGCAGCTCCGCCAAGCCTTTGCGTTTGCCTCCACCAGCCGTGAACAGGCACACGAAATCCAATATCTTAAAGCCGTGCTGCTCACGAATCGCCTCGCGCGTTTCACCCGCGACAGCTAGATTGAAGCGTTCGAGATCGATACCGTTTCGGATCACTTTGAGATTCTCCTCGGGAACACCGTAGCGCTTCTGAAGATCCTTTTTCACCATGGTGGAATTAGTGATCAGAAGCCCCGGCGTATTCTCTTTGAAGAGCTTCCTCTGTAATGACCTAGCGACTAGATGTTTAGGATTCCAACGGCTGAGCTCCGAAAGGCAGTTCTCCATGTAGGTCTCATGAACGCCACCACCCGCACGATAAACATCACCGAAGGAAATATTACCCGTCGTGAAGACCAAATCGAAATCGACATCATGCCCCTCGACGAGCCGTCGTGCCTGACGATCGAACGACAGCATGCGTATGCTCGATTCGAGCTTACATGGGCGAATCGTGATTCTATTCAGCTTGGGATGATCAGTAGAATCATCGCTGAAGTTTTCGGCGAAGCACCAGATTTCATATCCTTTCGCCAGCAAGCCCCGCAGCAAACGATTGATGTAGTATTCGTGCCCGCCGCGCTTCGGATCGAGCGACTTTACCACGAGGGCAATCTTCAAGGCGTTCGCTTTCAAGATTCGTCTCCCTTTCCAGCAAGCGCCTGACCGTAAAGTTTGTGATAATGCCGAGCCATCGTCTTCGTGTTAAATTTTTGAGAATGCTGGAAGGCTCCATCGGTCATCTTCCGCCGTAATTCATCGTCCATCTTCAAAGCATTCAAGTGCGCCGAAAGATGTTCAAAATCGCCGACCTTCGCCGTTAATCCAGTTTCCTCATGCTTCACCAATTCGGGAATCCCACCCGCTTCGGTCGCCACCACTGGAACCTTGGACGCAAAAGCATCGATGACGCTTGTTCCCAAACCTTCCGTTTTAGATGTGATCAGGAAGAAATCTAAGGAAGGCAAAACCTCCCCGATATTTTTCAGGAAGCCTGTGAAAATAAAATAATCCGCCAACCCAAGCCCCGAAACATGCGCTTTAATTTCGTCCTCTTGTTCTCCCGATCCTATCACGAAGAAACGAACTTTCTCGTCGTAATTCCGGATGTAGTGCTCGGCTGTTCTGACAAAGGTCGCGTAGTCCTTATGCGGCGCGAGTGCACTGGTGTTGCCAACCAAGGTAAGATCAGCATCAAGATCGTATTCTTCGCGAAGGAAATCGCCACAAACATAGGGCTCAAATTTGCTGTGATCGATCGAGCTATAAATCGTCATGCACCTCTCGGGCTGTCCAGTGCCCTCAACTACGATCTTGCGGATGGCATCCGAGACACATACGATCTTCCTGATTTTTGTGAACGTGTATTTGTATCGAGAAAAGAAGTTACTTTTCAGCTCAAAATCGACGCGCCGCGTCAGGATAACCGGCGTTTTGTTTCCGAGAAAATACGATAAAAAGCTCGTGCTGTGAGAATGCGAACTATGAGCATGCACCAGGTCAACCGAGTGCTTTTTGCAAAGCTTTTTAAGCCCCCAGCCTGACTTCACATCAGATGAACTTCGCATTGGCAAAGACTCATATCGCCAGCCTTTCCGAACGCAGTATTTCTCAAATTCAGAGCCCGGCTTGCAGGCAACGAGTGGGGCAATGCCCAAGGTTTCCAGCTCCTCGATGAGGTAAGCGATCTGCTGTTCGCCACCCCTCCAAGTCGCCTCGGAACTAAGGTGTAGAATTTTCATTGTCGGACCGGAGCTGGATGTATTTCGCATACTTCAGAAACTTGGAGTGTGCAGAGACCACCGCAATTGAGAGACCATGAAAGCCATCGAGAAACCCCAATTGGAAAAAATACTTCTTAAAGAAGACGAACGGTGGATTGAAAATCATCTTAAAGACCGCTGGCTTTCTGCGAGGCGACTTCAGAAGTTCATTCGCGGCGATTTCTGAAAATTTGTTACTCTGAGCGACATGCGCTTCGAGAGTCGGAATGGTGTAGTGGAGGATGTCGCTCTTGAGCATTTTCGCCTTCATCTCTTTTTCCAAGACCACCGAATCGTGAGGATTTCTCCCTCCCCATTTCCCGACTGCCCTCCTCCAAAGCCTCACCTTGCGATCAGGATACCAACCACTGTGACGAATCCACCTTCCACAGTAACGGTTGAGACGCGGCATCGAAAAAGCCTGGCTTCCATCACTATCCGCCTGCTTGAGCTGCTGTAATTCCTCGATGAGCTCCTCGCTGAGGCATTCGTCGCCGTCTAAGGACAGAATCCAATCATACTTGGCTACTCCGACCGCAAAGTTCTTCTGCTCGATAAATCCTCCAAACTTGTTTTGGATGAATCTGACCTGCTCAAATGAGCTACAGATGTCCTCGGTCTGGTCAGTTGAATAACTATCCACCACGACGATCTCGTCCACGACTCCAGCGAGCGAATCCAAGCACCGCTTGATCTGCTTCTCCTCGTTGAAGGTAATAATGGTCGCGCTTATCTTCATCGCCTAAAATTCTTAGGCCCGAAACAGCGCGGTCGTGTCACGCCGATCACTGAGGGGAGCAAAAGAGTTTCCGTAAATCAAAAGTGAATGTTTCGTGGTTTCGTGAGCGGGCAATAAGCACCTTAGCTCAGAACGCTAGGGATTACCCAGCGGCACAAAGCATAGGGAAAGCCTTTCTCTTGCCAAGAGGTTTCTGGACAGCACCTGCTTAGGCCCTATGTGCCAAGGTTGAAATCGTCTCGGAGTCGAAGGCACCCATCTCAATGGCGCAACTGCAAGATTTCAACAAAAAATAAAATCTAGGATCGCAACAATACTCGGTATTTAGTAAATTCTTTGGCTCAACGTTCGTGCTCGTATTGGCCTGCCCTCCGAGTTCTCACTTCTTCATCACATGCTTCAACCAACCATCTATCAAAAAAAATTTCGTAAGCGTCAAGACCGAACGGAATTCATTCTTTCTCACTTTCCCAACGTGCTTAAAACCTCGGTCCTAGATGTCGGATGTTACGAAGCACCACTCCGCGAACTCCTCCCTGACACCAACTACTTCGGTATCGATATCGTTGGAAAACCAGACCTCGTGCTCAATCTCGAGGAGGCTAAATCCCTCCCAATCGATGACGGGCAATACGAAACAACCTGCTGCTTTGAGGTCCTCGAGCACCTCGATTCTTTCCACCGAGTTTTTAAGGAGCTTTTCCGCACCGCTGAGAAACACGTCTTAGTTTCTCTGCCCAACTGCTGGTGCAGCGCTCGCAGCCCCCTTGAAAGGGGGAGTGGTGAAATCGCGCACTACCAACTTCCTCAAGACAAGCCCGTTGATCGTCACAAGTGGTTTATCAACTCCCGCCAGATCATCAATTTCTTCGAGGAGTATGCTCAAAACACCCCTAACGTGACCCTTGAGCGGACCATTGCCGCTGAAAACGAACGTCCCACCCTGATTCGCTCCTTGCGCAAATTACGCCATGGAAAAGAGGGATACCTCAATCGCTACATCCACACCGTTGTGGCCCATTTCCGAGTCACTTGATCAGCCCAATCTTGTCGCGGACCTCGAACATGCCGATCAAGGCAGGGAACACGAATGACACCATGACTCACCAAACATCAGCGACACGACAGTTTTGCCATCGCGGCTTCGAGCTTCGATCATCGCTTGATGAGGAAGTCACCAAGCAAGTATTCGATACCATAATTGAGCGCAGCTACGAAGCGACCACCATCTTCAAGGACAGTCGCTCGACTTATGCGGCACGGCTTCAAGTCGGAAATCTAGATATCGTCCATAAAATCCCAAGAGCCCGCCTCAAACGAACTTGGGAAAAAATCACTACTCTCATTCGCGAGAGCGAAAGTATCCGCACCTTCAAGAACTTGCAGCTCATGCACGAGCTCGGCTTAAAGGCGCCCGCTCCCCTGCTAGCGGGAGATCTGAGGCGCAAAGGCTTCGTAGCAGATTCCTTTTGTTGCTACCGCTTCGCCGAAGGCAAAGGCGCTGGCCCCGATGACGCCGCACTCGTGGTCGCGGAACTCCTCAAACTCCACGCCAAGGGCTATCTCCGAACCGATACCAAGGCCGCGAACTTCCTCATCTCTGATGGAGAGGTGACCTTTATCGATTTCCGGCTTAAAAAACCGCTCATCTTTCCGACCTTTAAAAAACGGATGGAGCTCGCACGCCTCGCTCGAACTTACCCCGAAAGCCTCGAGGCACTGCCCGGAGAAATCCGAACCTCAGCCACCTTCCGCCTCGCCCGATGGATGGAGCGCAAGAGCATCGAGATCAAATCTGCCCGAAGGCGCATCAAGGACATCTTCCGCACAAAATAGCAATAGCCCCTCTTCTCCCCGTAAATCGTGAAGCCCCTGCATCTCAATATCGTCGCTCGCGCCAATGGTGTTGGATTAGATCGCGATGTCGATCTCATCCACACCGTCGCCACGGCCGCAGGATACAAAGTGACTGTGAGCCACTGCCGTGGCATTCCTATCTATGCAAACTGGTTCACCCCAAAGAAAAAATTCGACGCCAACATCTTTCTGGAGCGCATCTTTCCCCGCTGGCTTGGCTCGGCCCGACTCAATATACTTATTCCAAACCAGGAACGCTTTCCGCAACGCCACGTTCCCCGACTTAAAAACGTCGATCACGTATTTTGCAAAAGCGAACATGCCCTAGAGATCTTTAGCGAGATCCATCCCTCTGCTCATCTCACGCGATTCACCTCCAGAAATCTGAACAACCCAACGATTCCTCGTCGGCAGAATGCCATTCTCCACCTCGCTGGACGAAGCACCTTGAAGGGAACCGAGGCCATTCTTGAGATTTGGAAAAAACACCCCGAATGGCCCACTCTCACTCTGCTTCAGCACAAGGACAACGCGCCGGAAAGCGTCCCTGAAAACGTCCACCTCATCACTGATTACTTAAGCGATGAGGACATCGTAAAACTCGTCAATGAACACCCCATTCATCTTTGTCCTTCACTCTCCGAAGGCTGGGGGCATTACATCGTCGAGGCAATGAGCTGCGGAGCGCTCGTCATCACGACAGACGGCCCACCGATGAACGAGCTCGTCCGCCCGGGTCGGGGAGTCCTCGTCAAGGCTCCGAAAACCGAAGCCCGACATCTGGGCACCAACTTCATCGTTACCCCAAGCGCATTTGAAGCCGCTATTAAGCGGGTTCTCACCATACCTCACGAAGAACGCGACAGGATTAGTCGGGCCGCCCAACAATGGGCCTTGGACAACCATCAGAAATTCGAGAAACACTTCATCGAAACACTCGAAGAAATCCTCTAGGCCTCGGCACGTTCCGAAATCACCTTGCCTCGGTCCAATTCGATGATTCGACTCGCCACTCGGGTTGTCGTCAAGCGGTGAGCGATCAACAAGGTCGTCCGGTCCTTCACCAACTCCCCCAAAGACTCCTGAATCTTCGCCTCACTCTCGTTATCCAAGGCACTCGTCGCTTCATCCAACAAGAGAATCGGAGCGTCTTTCAAAAATGCCCGAGCGATCGCGACCCGTTGGCGTTGTCCTCCAGAGAGACTCGTTCCTTTTTCTGAGATCTCAGTTTCATAGCCATTCTCTTGAGCCATAATGAAGTCATGGGCATTGGCCCCTTTCGCGGCTGCCACAACTTCTTCATCAGTGGCATCAGCACGACCCAAGAGAATATTTTCCCGAATTGATCCCCTAAACAAGATGGGCGACTGGGACACCAAAGCGATTTGGTCTCGAAGATCATCCTTAGCCCATTCACGAGCGTCCAATCCGCTAATCCTAACCGAGCCTGATTTCACATCATAAAATCGAGGAATGAGATTGAACAAGCTGGACTTGCCACCACCACTAGGACCGATCAAGGCGACACATTCACCAGCCTTGATGGAAAGATTAATGCCCTTGAGAACATCTTCTTCCTCATACCCGAAAACGACATTTTTAAAATCAATGGTTCCCACAAATGAATCCGGTCGCCGGGGGGTATCAGATTCTTCAATCTTGTCAGGAGCATCCAAGATCATCTCCAATCGATCCAATGCAGCTTCGCCTTGCTTCATGAGACTGTGGATTTCGCCCAATTTCTTCACCGGCTCGTAGGACAGGTACAAAGCCAATCCAATCGCCATAAATCGAGTAAGGCTCATGACATCCTCTTGTTGAGAACCAATCACCAATGCGATGGTGAATCCCAGCACGGCAACGAACTCGACAGAGGGCCCCACCAACTGGCGATACTTCACTACCTTCATGGAAAATCGAATGATCTCTCTCACTCGATCCTGAAATTTCTCGATGACTCTCTCCTGGAGATTGTAAGCTCGGATCTCCATTGGTGCTTGGAGAGTTTCCGCAATCTGACCACTCAAATCCCCAGCGTTTTCCTGAAGCGATCGAGCCTTTTTCCCCATCTTTTTCGCAATCATCCGAAGAGGCATCACGCAAATTGGAATCGTACAAATAGAGACAATTACAAAGAAGGTTCCTTCATACTCCACCGCTTGATAGACGAGAAATCCCATCGCAGAAATCAAGGTGAACGGCTGCTTAATGATGTCCTTCGCGATACGCGTAATAGTGCTACGCAAAAGCTCGGCATCTCCAGTCAGCCGAGCGAGTAAATCTCCAGATTGGTGCTGACTAAAAAATGAAATCGGAAGGGATTGCAGTTTAGTGAACACATCATTCCGGACTTTTTCCAACACTCTGAATCCACAGTAACTAATCAGGTAGGAATTAATGAACCCACTTACTGCGCGAACAAGAAACATCCCCGGCAGCCAGAGGCAGGCAATAAACACCAGCGTTTGTCGACTGACATCCCCTAAAATCGACTTTAGATTTTCGGTCAACCAATTGGTCGTTTCCTTGTCCGCGCCAGCGGTATCGTCTGGAAAAATTAACGGGAAAATCGTTTCCGTAGCCAAAGGAACCCCCGCTCCCGTCGCCGCAGCGAAAATCAAACCAGCAATAATCCCGCCAGCAAGATGCCATTTCACAGGTATTAAAAGCTTAAGATAGGGCAGGTAGCGCTTCATTTGAGAAGCAAGAGGGTAGCGCGAGCGCAAGCAGACCTCCAGACTTACTTCTTCGAGTGATTGACCTCCCTATTTCCCTCATGCACGCTGTCGCCGTGGGCATTACCGAGACATCCGACCTTATTGGGAAAGCGAAAGCGGTCCTTCAAATTGAGATTTCACAGCTACAACTCCTGGCAGATCGTATCGATGAACACTTCGTAAAAGCGATCACCGCGCTACACGACACCCTCGACCGTCAGAATAAAATCGTCGTAATCGGCGTGGGCAAGTCCGAAAGCATCGGTAAAAAACTCGTCGCCACTCTCAACAGCACCGGTGCCACCGCCGTGAGTCTCAGTTGCCAGAATGCCCTTCATGGAGATTTGGGTATCCTTTCCACCAACGACCTCATCATCGCGCTGAGCTACAGCGGCGAGACTCCGGAGATGACCTCTCTTCTCCCCCACGTCAAAAAGCGGGCCGCCACCATTATTGCGATCACGGGAAACATCGAATCCACCCTCGCCAAGCACAGCGACATCGTGCTCAGCACCGAGGTCGAACAAGAAGCCTGCCCCCTCGGCCTTGCTCCCACCTCCAGCTCCACGAACATGCTTGCACTCGGTGATGCCCTCGCGATGGTCCTTCTGGAGAAACGTGGCTTCAAGTCCGAAGACTTCGCCGAACTTCACCCCGGTGGCAATCTCGGAAAGTATCTCCTCACCAAAGTCTCCGATATCATGCGGAGCGACAAGGACCTAGCCATCGTTCCTCCAGAGTCAAGTGTTCAAGACACCGTTCTCGCCATGCTCGAATGCCGGGCGGGCGCCGCCGTCGTCGCAGACCAAGACAAAAAACTTCTTGGCATTTTCACCCACGGAGACTTTGTCCGCGGGTACCAGGAGAATCGCGAGATTGGCGACGACCTCGTCCAGAACCGCATGTCTGAAGACCCCGTCTCCATCCAACACGA
>JAKMEV010000409.1:0-2240 GCA_022425785.1 Akkermansiaceae bacterium
ACCCAGCCCGCTGCCAAAAGGCATCTTCTTGTGAATCTCCAGTTCGATCCCCAGATCGAGCATGCCCAGATGCTTCAGCAAATCCAACGATGCCACTCCGGCGGTATTCTGCTCTGCCTCGAGTGGCAATTTCCCGTCATCGCCGGTGATTTTAGTGATCCTGAGACCAGGCTCCGGTGAATGACGGGCCACGATTTCATCTCCCGGCGCATCAATGGCAAAACCAAGAACATCATACCCGCAAGCCACATTGGCCACCGTTGCTGGTGCGAATACCCGCACTTCTTTCATCGCTTCCCGCTGCATTTGAGGGCGCGAGTTAGCAAATGTTAGGCAGGGGGGCAATCCTTACTCTCGATTCGCTGAAAGACCTTTTTTCGATTTGGCAGCATAAATCAGAAAGCCAATCCCCACCGCGATCATGAAGAAGGAATAAAACTGCCCCTTCGTAACCCCCATGATCTTCTCGGCATCTGGCTGGCGAACATTCTCAACCAAAATCCGAAAAATGGCATAACTGATGAAGAAACAACCCGAAATGACCCCATGCGCAAGTCTCGGGAGAAAGACTCGCACCGCATAAAGAGCCGCGAAGATTAGCGCGCCTTCAAGAATTCCTTCATAAAGCTGAGAAGCATGACGAGCCGGCGTGTGATCAGCTAAAGCCTTCAGCACTTCCGGGTCACGACGACCGATTTCCAGGATTTTTTCATAGGCCTCTCCGGTCACATGGAAATATTCGTAGTTATCCTGCTTGAGGGTTGCCGTAATTGCTCCGACTTCTTCGGAGCTTGTCGCAGCTTGTTGTATCGCCAACTGCAGGTTTTCCGCATTTTCCCTCTCAAAGAGAGACTTCGGAAACTTCACCGCCCACCAATTCGAGGCTGCGGTCGTCGTTCCATAGAGCTCTCCGTTAATGAAATTTGCGATTCGGCCAAAGAACACTCCCAGCGGAGCAACAATCGCGATTCCGTCGCCCAAACCCGGCCAGGAAAGTTTGTTTCTCCAGGCGTAGAACAAAGTAAACACCATGATCCCCAGAATCCCTCCATGAGAAGCCATGCCCCCTTCCCAGACTTTGAAGATGATCATGGGCTCCTCCGCGATCACGCCCCATCCCCGCTCGGGAATCATGTAGAAAAATACATACCCCAGACGCCCTCCCAAAAAGACTCCGAAAAGCGCGGTATAGGTCACCACATCTCCCACCTTCTCCGGCCCAACTACCCAGAGCTTCTTCCGGGCGAGACGTGTAAGAATGTAGTAGGCCGCCACAAATCCGACCACATAGGAAAGCCCATACCATCGCAGGGCAATCTTTTCGTTAATCCCAAAAATGACGGGGTCCAAATTATGGACGTATGTGGCAAGTAAGCTGAGCACGAGCCGACTTGACACCATCACCGGCAAATCGGCAAGCTCAGGAAGCAGAGACCAGCCAACCGACGAAGCCAAGGTATCCCACGAAAAGAAGCAATCCCTCCCACCGGTCCAGCTTCATGCGGTGCCACATCATGGGCATGAGAATGATAGCCGTTCCCAACATCACCCCGATGTGGATCACGGTAACTCCATCAGCTTTCAATGGCGCGACCAATCCGGCAATTCCTACCACCGCAAGGAGATTAAAAATACACGACCCCACCGCATTCCCTACGATGATATCGCCCTGCTTTTTCATTGCGGCAACCACCGAGGTTGCGAGTTCCGGCAGAGAAGTTCCAAAAGCAAATAAAGTGAGCCCAATCACGGCCTCGGAGACTCCAAAGGCCCGAGCCACATGCTCCCCCCCAAAAACCATACGATCCGCTCCCGCGACTAAAAGAACTGCACCCAGAATGATGAGAAGGAGGTCATAAAAAATCCGCCCGGTTCCACTTTTTTGCACTTCCTCGATCATCTCGGGAGGAACTTCCCCGGAGCAATCAGCAGAGGGCTCACTTCGTGCCTCGATTAAACTGAAGATGACATAAAAGATAATTCCCACCGCGAGAATGGCGGCCTCCCAACGCTCGATCCCTCCATCGCGAAGCATCAGGGAAAACACAATGGTTGCCACAAGAAGAATCGGCATTTCCCGACGAATCACCTGCCGGTGAATTGCCAGCGGAAAGATCGCCGCTCCAATGCCCAGCACCAAACAGATATTGCAAATATTCGAGCCAACGACATTGCCAATCGCCATGCCCCCCTGGCCACTCCAATTGGCCTTAATACTCACCACTAATTCAGGCGCACTC
>JAKMEV010000410.1:0-4771 GCA_022425785.1 Akkermansiaceae bacterium
GGTCAAAGTGGGTCTGGCCGGTATCGCGGACGATTTGGAGTTGAGGCCTTGAGCTATGAGAAGTCGGTGACGAGGAGATATTTTGTGGGGAAAGATTTGATGGAGATGATGCCTCCTTATGAGAAGGCCTTTCGCTGGATAAAGAAGTTCATGCGTTGATGGGCTTTCATGACGTGAATTAGTTGGCTGCTTTTGTCAGGATGCCCGAGGCAAAGTCTACCGGTGTCCGTTTCTGGTCGTAGACCTCGTCGATAAGATTAGTGGTGATCCGAGCGCTTTCGTAGATGGTGGGAAGTCCGCTACCGGGATGAGTTCCACCTCCAACGAGGTAGAGGTTGTTGAATCCCTTGAGACGGTTTTGAGGTCGGAAGTGGAGCATTTGAGACAGGGTGTGAGCCAGATTGAAGGTGGCTCCCAGGAAGATGTTGGCATTTTCCCAGTCGGTTGGAGTGATGATTTTACGAGTCACAATGTGGTCACGGAGATCCTTCATGCCGGTGGACGCGATCATCTTATCGATGATTTTTTCGGCGTATTCTTCTTGGGTTCCCTGCCAGTCGTGTCCGTGGCGGGTATTGATTGTCGGAACAAGAACGTAGAGCTGCGAATGGCCCTTGGGAGCGACGGTCGGGTCGGTGACGCTGGAATTGCGAATGTAGAAGGACATGTCTTCAGAGATGATTTTCTCTCCCTGAATGTCTGCCAAATTTTGGTGGTAATCGTCGGCAAAGATGACGTGATGATGGGGTTGGTCTTCGTAGAGGGTATCAAGACCAAGGTAGAGCATGAAGGTGGAGCAGGAGTATTTCTTCTTTCGGAGGTCCTCGTTTGTTTGCTTCTTTTTTCCAAAGATGGTGGCGCGGGCGTGGGCGTAGTCGGCATTGACGATAAGTTGATCGCAGGTGAGTTCCTCGCCGTTGGTGAGGCGGACCTTGGCCGCATTTTTACCTTGGTAGAGGATCTCTTCGACTTCGGCCTCGTAGCGAATTTCGCCGCCTTCCTCAGTGACGACTTTGGCCATGCCTTCGGAAATTTTGGAGAGACCACCCTGCACGTGGTAGATACCATGTTCGTATTCGATATAGGAAAGGATACTAAAAAGGGCGGGGCAATTCCAGGGAGACATACCGAGGTATTTGGCCTGAAAGGTGAAAGCGAGTTTCAAACGGTCGTCCTGAAAGTAGTCAGAGAGGACGTCCATGACCGATTTGGTGGTGGCGACGTAGGGGAGGGCCTTGAGGAGATTTTTGTCGAGGTAAGAGGAGAGACGAGTGTAGGGTTTGAGGAGGAAGGGGAAGATCGTTTTGAGCTTGGATGCGTGATCATCCATGAACCGGAGAAAATTTTCCGCTTCCCCGGGAAACGATTTTTCAATGTTGGCCGCCATTTTTTCGCGGTTGCTGCTGGTTTCGAGCGAGAGGTCTCCCCAGCTCAGGCGAGTCATGGGGTCGAGCTTGACGAAGTCCATGTAGTCTTCGGGTTTGCGCCCGGTCTCGGCAAAGATTTCGTCGAGGGTGAATTTTTGGTGAAGAAAAGTGGGGCCGGTATCGTGGCAATACGGACCGTCCTGGATGGGGGCATTTCGACCTCCGGCCACTTTGTTCTTTTCGAGAACAGTGACTTCGTAACCTCGGTTGGCGAGAAGTAGGCCGGCGGTGAGCCCGCCGGGGCCAGCGCCAATGATGATGATGCGTTTGTTCAAAATACCGAATTGTTTCCGGCTGAGCATACTATCTGACGCCAACTACGCAAGGGATGGCGGTTGGGGTGTTCCCAACTCGATTCGCTCTGTGGTGATTCTCCCTCTTCTTTGGTGTTTTTCTCTTGAGAATTGACCGTATCAATGAACTCCGGGCGAAGGTGAAGAGGCTCGCGAGGAGGAGCCTGGGTGATTTCATCGTGGGGGGGAAACCCATGAAGGAGATCTGTTCAAATTTAATTTGTGCTAGCCGAGGGCCAGTCTGACGCCGCGGGCCTTGTGTTCTGTTTCTTCGAACTCTGCTTCGGGATCCGAGTCGGCGACGATGCCGGCGCCGACGTGGTAGTCGAGGTGGCCGGCTTCGTGAATGAGGGTGCGGATGGCGATGTTGAATTGGGATTCGCCGTTGAAGCCGAGGTAGCCAATGGCACCAGTATAAAGGCCGCGATTGACGGGCTCGAGTTCGGAGATGATTTCGGTGGCACGTTTTTTGGGGGCTCCGGTGATGGAGCCACCGGGGAAGCAGGCGCTGAGGGCGGCGGTAGAGGTGAACTCATCGCGCAGGGTGCCGCGGATGGTGGAGACGAGATGGTGGACGTGCTCGAGTTTTTCGTGTTGGAGCATGTCGGTGACCTGGACGGAGCCGAATTCGCAAACCTGGCCGAGGTCGTTGCGGAGGAGGTCGGTGATCATGACGAGCTCGGCGGTTTCTTTTTCGGACCGTTGCAGGTCGAAGGCGGAGCGGGAGTCGAGTTCGGGGTCGGCGAAGCGGGGGCGGGTTCCTTTGATGGGCCGCGTCTCGATTTCGCGTCCGGAGAAACGAAGGAAGGTTTCGGGCGAGGACGAGAGGACTTCGCGTCCGGCGAGATTTATGTATGTGGCAACTGGAGCGGGAGAGGAGCTGCGGAGCTTTTCATAGAGCGGAAGAAGTCCGTCGGGCGCGTGGCATAGGGCGCGGAGTCGGCGTGAGAGATTGACTTGGTAGATGTCGCCGGCCGCGATGTATTCCTTGGCTTCCCGAACTGCGTGGATGAATTCCTTTTGGTTGAGAGAAGCCTGCCAGTCGCCGAGTTGGAAGTCTGTTGGGGTGGCGGGAGTTTTTAGTTCCCGGGAGAGATTGCCGGTTTCCCACCATTCTCCGGTGCGGTGATGGTAGATGAGGAGTTCGGGGTAGACGCCGAAGGTGTATTGGCCGTTGTAATCGACCCAACCGCAGGCCGCGCCGGCGGGGAAGCCAAAATCGCGTCCCTGAGTTTGCCATTTTAAAAGGGATTGATTGAGGGTGGCGTGATCGGCGATGTCGCCCCGCAGAATATCGACGGGGCGGGCTCCGATGATGGAGAGTGGCGGAGCGTGATTAGTCGGGAGGTTGCCGACGGTGTCGAAGAAAACAAGGCCAGGAAGGTGGGCGAGCTGCCGGACGAGATCTCCCGGGTCGCCAGTCAGAGGGGCGAGCCGGGGAGCGAGGGTCGGAGGGATGCCGATCACGGGAATAGAAATAGCGTGGGTTTGCGCGAGTGCAAGGCTCTCTTGTCAGCCTAAGTCCTCCCGTTGACATGCCTCACAAGGAACGGTAGGGTCCTTGTCTGATGACTGCAGCTGCTAAAAATCATAACCCAAACCTAGGTGTCTTTCATGTTTCATGTTGGATGTTGGGCTTGGTAGCATTTGTGCAATTGATGTCAGTTGGCGTGGCGATGGTTATGAAAGAGACGGCCCAGCCGGAGGTGGAGACCAAGGTGGTTACGGAATATGTGGTGGTACCCCGACCGACGCCGGTTCGGGTCAAGCCACCGAAAGAAGCGCCAAAGAAAGTGGCCGCCGAGGAGCCGGTATTTGATCCTTTGTTATTGCCGGATATCGATACTCTCAACATTCCGCCGGTTCCCAAGGCAATGGATGTGGCTCCGGCGATCAAGAATCCCATCGTCGAGAGATTGATCGAGGAAGCCCGCGAGGCCCGCATTACGGGTGATTTGGTGTTGGCCCAGACCAAGCTCAACGAGGCGGAGCACCTCGAGGGGGAGAATGCCAATGTGCTCTACGATTTAGCGGTGAACTTCGATGCCCTGCGGGTGTATGACAAGGCAGATGAGTATTACATCAAGGTTGTGCAGCTGGGCCCGATCGAAGGAGGATCGCTTTTTGCCAAGGCCTCTGCGAAAATTGAGCGAGGCAGGATTGCAGATTTGAAAGGCTTGGCCTCATTGGGCTTGGTTCGCAAATCGTCGCCCAGACGTGTGGCGGGCGGGGAGCGGCGGACAGTGATGATGCCGATCTCGGTGGCTCCGGGGAAGGAATTTGATCCCGAGCTTCTTGATCCGAGGATGAATTTCTTTGAGGAGGTGGACGGAAAAATCCAGCCAGCCGTGATTACCCCCGATGGTTCGGGTTTCGAGTGGGTCAGCGCGCCGGTGAATTGGGACGATGGCGAGGAGCTGGCGGAAGTGTGGTATTTCGTGCCCGATCAAGATGTGCGAGAGGCCTATTTTTCGGGCGAGCGTAAGTTTTATGGTATGGTGGTGGAGCTATACTACGATGGACGCTTGGTCGATATGATGGCTCAGCCGCGGACCTTAATTAAGGAAATGTCCTATTCCAAGGGCCCCGAGGAAGGGTGGGATGAGGATATTAGCCCGATTCTGGAGATGATTAAAAATGCCAACGGAACCCTTCTTCCTTCCCAGCGTGATTATGTGGAGCCGGTTGATCCTGAGAATTTGCCCAATTGGGATGGTCCGTTGATTCCTAAGACAAACCCGGCTCCAATCGCTCCAGAAACTTTGCCGAATGAGGATGAGTAAGCTAAGCAGCCCGGGCTCAAATTAGATGAATTCCTTCCCAAGACGACAAGAAGGTGAATCGGTAGGGGGATACCGTCTCGTGAAACTTGTCAGCGAAGGTCAATTGACCCGCCTGTGGCAAGCGGAGCAGGTGTCGATGAACCGCACTGTGATGCTGGAAATGCTCAAACAGGAAGCGGCCATGGATCCCTCATGGATTGAGGCTTTTCTCGCGGATGTGCGGGCGAAGGCTTTGGTAAAGCACCCCGGAATTGGGGCTGTTTACGAG
>JAKMEV010000457.1:0-7487 GCA_022425785.1 Akkermansiaceae bacterium
AGGATGTCGAGAATGCGTTCGCTTTCCTGAATGGTAAGTCCAGCGTAGTCTTCGGAAAGTTTGAGAGCGGCTCGGATACCAAGTGAGATTGCTTCGCCGTGGAGATAGGTTCCGTAGGGTACGGCGGCTTCGATGGCGTGGCCGATGGTGTGGCCGAAGTTGAGCAAGGCACGGGTGCCGGAGTGCTCCTCTTCGTCCTCTTCCACGATGGCTGCTTTGATCGCGACGTTTTGCGCGATGAGAGTGGCGGAAACCACCTGGTTGTCAGGATCGATATTTTCGAGTTCGGCCATCATGTCGATGTCGCGGATGGCGGCGTGCTTGATGACCTCGGCAAAGCCTTCCCGGAATTCACGGGAGGGGAGAGTGAGGAGCGTTTCCGGATCGATGATGACGAGCCGTGGTTGATGGAAACAACCGACGAGGTTTTTGCCTTCGGGCGTGTTGACCCCTGTTTTGCCTCCGACCGCCGAGTCGACTTGGGAAACGATGGTTGTGGGAATTTGCACAAAGGGAATTCCGCGATAGAAAATCGAAGCGATGAATCCGGCGAGATCGCCGACGACGCCACCGCCGAGAGCAATGATGAAGGAAGAGCGATCGTGGCCGTCTTCGATGAGAGACCGGCAGAGCGAAGTGGTCTCGCTCATCGACTTGGATGACTCACCTGCAGGGAAGACGTGGGAGGTTGTTTCGTAGCCGGAGATCTCGAGGGCGCGTTGCACGCCGTTGAGGTAGGGACCGGCCACGTTGTGGTCGGAAATGATGGCGCATCGACCGGTGAGGCCGGCGTTTTTGACCCGCATGCCGACTTCACGGATGAGGCCGGGTTCGACGAGGATTTCGTATGATCGATCGCCAAGGCTGACTGGAACAGATTTCATGAATGACGGAGGCGGTGCCAAGTGGAAGTGTCAGGTTTTAAGAGGAACTCGACCGGAGCTTCGGCGAGCTGGAAGGAGTTGACAAGATGATCGAGAAGAGCGAGCGAAGCAAGCGCATCATAAAGGGCATCGTGCCAGTTTCGGTCGGGGGCGTGTTTTGCAAAGGAATCGAGACCGAGAGATTGGCAAAGATCGCCCAAGGAATGTGAGGGAAGGTCCGGCCAGGCGGCACGGGAGAGTTGGAGGGTATCGATCCAGGGGCCGAAGGGATGGCCGGGAAAGGCGCGGAGGAAGCGTTTCTCGGTGCCGTGTCCGTGGGCCACCACGGGCCCCCGTCCGAGGGTTAATTTTAAGGTGGGCCAGAGCGAGAGGAGGGAGGGGGCTTCGGCTAGGTCTTTGGTGGTGATTCCGTGTACTTTGCGGGCAGCCCAGGTGATGTCCTGATCGCAGTGGAGGAAGGAAACGAAGGGGTCGTGAATCCCTTCGGTGAGCGACCATCCTCCCATGCCGATCTGTACCGGAGCATCGGTGCGCCCGCGTGCGGTGCCGGCTGATTCGAAATCGATGGCAGTGAAGATCGTCTCGCAAATTTTGATGCCCGAGAGATAGTCTGAATTGGCGGCTTAGGAAAGCTCGTCTTCCAGTTCCTCGGCCACGTAGGTCCAGATTTCTCCTAAAGTTGGGTGGTATGATGGGATTTTGAGGAAATCAGCAACAGTGAGGCGCTGTGAAATCGCCACGGTGATGGTGTGGGCGTAGTCGATAACGTGTGGTCCCATGCCGGAGGCTCCGAGGATTTCGCCGGACCCTTTGTCTGCGACGAGCATTACGAGGCCATGTTGTTCACCGACAATTTCGCCTTTACCCTGATCATCGAACCGATACTCGGCGGATACTGCGTCGATGCCGGCTTCGCGGGCTTGATCGAGAGTTTGACCGACTTGTACGATTTCGGGGTCAGTGAAGATGCCGAACATATCGAGACGGGAACCCCAGGTTGCTTCGAGTGGTTGTAGGGAAAGCAGGGATGCGACATTGGCTCCGGCAGTTTCGCCTTGCATCACGGCGAGATGTACGACCGCGAGCGGGCTGGCGCAGTCTCCCGCAGCGAAAATATGGGGGACTGATGTTTGGCTGTGTTGGTCGATTTCAATGCGACGAAGGTCAGGCTCGAATCCCGCCTTTTCGAGATTGAGTTGTGCGATGCGCGGAGCACGGCCAGTGGCCATGATGAGTTGATCACAATTGAGAACGGTGCCTTCGCTCAGAGTGAGCGTGAAGCCGGAGTCGTCGTGAGCGACTTCCTGTAAACCTTCGCCGAAGACGAGATTGATGCCTAGATCGGCGCAGCGTTTTTCCATTGCTTCGGAGACAGCGGGTTCGACGGATGAGACGAGAGGTTTACGTCGTGAAATGATAGAGACTTCCGAGCCGAGACCCTGCAAGAGGTGGGCGGACTCCATACCGACGGCACCGGTGCCGACGACGATCACGCTTTGGGGGACGGAAGGCATTTGGACAATGTCGTCGCTGGTCCAGAAAGGAGATTCCCTTAGTCCGGGAACTGGCGGGATTCGCTCGTCGGAGCCGGTCGCGATGACGAATGTTTTGGCTGTGAACTCGCCATGTCCTTCCACCTCAATGGTATGAGGTGAAGTGAAGGTCGCATTTCCACGGATAAGTTCGAAGTCACCCTTTTCAAGGCCAATTACACGATACTCTTTGAAGCCATCGATGAGTCTGGTTTTACGGTTGCGGAGGGCATCGAGATCCAGAGTAGGTTCACCGACTTGAATGCCGAATTCACCGGCCTCGCGAATGGCGCGAAGTCGGTTGGATGTTTCGAGGAGGGCTTTGGTCGGCATGCAACCACGGAGGATGCAAAGTCCGCCCAGTTCGCTGGCTCCCTCGACGACGGCGACATTCAACCCCCGGCCAGTGGCTGTTTTTGCGGCAGCGTAACCACCACTTCCTCCACCGATCACCACGAGGTCAAATTCCTTGCTCATGGGGCGATCTTGGCACCTACGGGAAATGATTCAAGGGGTGTGAAAAGAAAAGGGTGCCGGGCAATAAACCCCGACACCCTTTTGAGAAATATGGGGTCTTGCGATTAGACCGTGCAGATCTCGACCGCTTCCTTGAGAGAGGTAAGAGGATCTTTCTTGGGCACAAATTCCTGTCCGAGGAATCCTTTGTAGCCGATTTTTTTGAGGGCTTTGCAGATGCCTTTGTAGTTGAGCTCCTGATTGTCGTCGATTTCGTTACGTCCCGGAACGCCGGCGGTATGGTAGTGGGAAATATGGTCTTTGTACTTCGAGAATGTTGCGATGCAGTCTCCTTCCATGATTTGCATGTGATAGATGTCGTAGAGGAGCTTGAAGTGGGTCGAGCCAACCTCGTCGACGAGGCGTGCACCCCATTCGGTGCGGTCGCACATATAATCCTTGTGGTTCACCTTTGAGTTCAAGAGTTCCATCGAGATGATGATGTTATGTTTCTCGGCAAGCGGCATGATGCGCTTGATTCCTTCGGCACAGTTTTTTAGTCCGGTTTCATCGTCCATGCCTTTGCGATTTCCGGAAAAGGCAATCACTTGGGGGACGTTGCCCGCTTTGGCGGCAAGAGGAATGCCTTCTTCGTAGGCCTTGTAGAGCGCTTCGTGGTTTTCCTTGCGGTTGAAGGAGCTTCCGATGCTGCCGATCCCACCGGGAGTCTTAAGGCGGCCCATGGCACATTTCAGGCCGTGCTTGGCGGCGACTGCCCATTGCTCGGGGAAAAGAATCTCCACGGATTCAATGGCCATCTTTTTGACTTCGCCACAAAACTGGTCGAGCGGGATTTTTCCGAAGCACCAGTGGCAAACGGAGTGTTTGAAGCCGGCATCGGTGCCAGCGGCATCTTCGGCTGCTTTGACTTGTTGGCCGAGGGCCTGTAACACGGCCGCGGAGCCGGCAGTGAGAGCGGTAAGTGATTTTCGTCGGTTCATCAGGAGTTACTACAGAGTATTAGGGTGGGATTTGTCGAGAAATTGCTCAGAATAATGAAGCGTTTCTTGTGAGTTGTCTGATTGTGTTGAAAATTGGCTGTTAATGTCGAGGTAGTCATGTCGTGAAGTTCTTTTTGTTTTTTTTGGCCGGGCTCTGCGTTTCTGAGCTTCGGGGAGAGGCAAATGATCTCATTGAAATTCACTTGGGAGATCTTCCTGTTGTTCTCTCGGCACCGCATGGCGGGAGTTTGGAGATTGAAGGAGTTCCCGAAAGGAAGGGGCAGGACGTGAAGCGGTTTGTTCGGTCCAAGGATATGTGGACGGACCAGTTGACGGTGAAACTGGCGGATTCGATCGAGAAGAAGACGGGAAAGCGTCCTTATGTCGTTGTCGCAAAATTCCATCGTAAATTCATCGACGCCAATCGCAGCGCAGGCCTGGCTTATGAGTCACCCAAGGCCAAGCCGGTATACGATTCCTATCATCGGGCGATTGCTTCGGCGCGGCGGGAGGTCCTGCAGCGCTGGGGGCGGGGGATGTTATTTGATTTGCACGGACAGGCAGCCGAGGCAAAGGCTATTTTCCGGGGAACCCAAAATGGCCAGACGACCTCGCACCTTGTCGGGAAGTTCGGGCAGGAGGCTTTAAGCGGAGAGAAGAGCGTCTTCGGATTGTTTGCGAAAGAAGGAATCGCTGTCATTCCTGATTTGGGGCCGGAGCAACGTGAAACCCATTATACCGGTGGCTATATTGTGCGGACCTATGGGAGTTCCTCGGGCGGAGCGATGGATGCGATCCAACTGGAGTTTGGAAAGGAGTTGCGTTTATTAAAGAACAATGACGAAACGGCCAGAAAAGTGGCGAATGCGATCGTGGAGTTTTCGCAGAAGTATCTCCCGTCAAAAGAACTCACCAAAGAGGAGATTGCCGAAAGGAAGAAAGGCCAGGGAATTCGCGTAGGCGTCTATCAAGACATCGGATCGGGGCGGAGTTTGGTGGACCTTTTGGAGATACTGAAGAAGTTCGACAATGTCACCGTGCAAAAATTGATGGCCGCTGATATTCAGGCCGGAGCCTTGGTTGATGTCGATGTCCTGATCCATCCCGGCGGAAGCGGGGGGAAGCAGGGGCGGAATTTGGGAGAGGTTGGTCGGGAAAAGATTCGGAGGTTTTTACGTGATGGGGGTGGGTTCATCGGGATCTGTGCCGGCGCGTATCTGGCCTCGGCGGATTACAGTTGGTCGCTCAATATTCTCGATGCCAAAGTGATCGACCGGAAGCACTGGGCGCGCGGGACGGGAACGGTCGTGATTGCTTTGTCGGAAGAGGGTTTCCTGAATTCGGATCAGGAAGAGCTTAAGATTTTTTATGGACAGGGTCCCTTACTCGCGCCGGGTAACAAGCGGGATATCGAGGATTATCATGCAGTCGCTACTTTCAAGACCGAGATTGCCAAGAATGGTGCGCCCAAGGGGGTTATGGTTGGGACGGCCGCGATCGCACAGGGGAAGTTTGGACAAGGGCGCGTGGTTTGCTTCAGTCCACATCCGGAAATGACGGAAGGACTCGACGACCTCGTCCGCCAGGCCATCGAGCATGTCAGGAGACAGTAGACTAAATTTGAAAATTTCGTCTACAACTCTCTATAGCGACACGCCGGTGGCGTAGATCAGCCCTTCCGTGCTGCGGATTTCAACCATTACGTCTTCGGAAAGCGGCTGGTCGAGCTGAATCACAGAGAGTGCGTTGCCCTCTGACTTGTTGCGAGCCAGGGAGAGGTTGGCGATATTGGAACCGGCTTTTCCAAGGACCGTGCCGATGGCTCCTACGATTCCGGGGCGGTCATCGTTTTTCACGATGAGGAAATCCCCTTTCACACTGATGTCGACGTAGAGCTTGTCAAATTCCACCACGCGAGGGGATTTACCAATCACGGTGCCGGAAACGCGGAAGCTTTCGTCGCCCTTCCTGAGATCGGCTACCACGAGTTCGCTGTATTCGGTTTGCGCGTTGATGGTGGACTCGGTTGTATTGAGGCCCATCTCTTTGGCCACGGAAGGGGCATTGACGATGTTGACTTGACCGTCACTACGAGCCGCCTCGAGGTAGGAGGTCAGCACGCTGCGCGAGATGAGAGCGGTGTCTTTTTCCCCAATGTCGCCGTGGTAGGAAACACGGAGCGAGTCGGGGTTGTCCATGCCGAGTTTGGCGAGAAGTTTTCCGAGAGCGTTGGCAATGTCGAGGTAGGGACCGACTTCGGCCAAGGCCGTCGCGTCGGCTGATGGCATGTTGATGGCGTTGCGGATTTCGCCGGTGGCGCAGAAGTCGCGTATTTGCTCGGCGACTTGAATGCCGACGTTCTCCTGGGCTTCGTTGGTGGAAGCTCCGAGGTGCGGGGTGAAGGCGATGTGCTTGCCGAGAGTGAAGAGTGGATGATCGGCTGAAGGAGGCTCGTCTTCGAAGACGTCCAATCCACATCCGGCGATGTGTCCATTATCGATGGAGGCTTTGAGCGCAACTTCATCGATGAGTCCGCCGCGGGCGCAGTTGATGACGAGTGCGCCTTGGTTCATGAGGGCAAGGCGGTCGGCATTGAGAATGTGACGGGTGTCGTCGGTCATCGGAACGTGCAGCGTGACCACGTCGGCTCCAGTGAGGGCTTCGTCGGGAGTAGCGGCAAGGCGAACCTTCATCTCGTCTGCGCGAGCTTGAGTGAGGAAAGGATCGTAAGCCACGATCTTCATGTTGAAAGCCTGGGCGCGCTTGGCGAACTCGGAGCCGATGCGGCCCATTCCGATGACGGCGAGTGTTTTACCATTGAGTTCGATTCCCTGGTAAGCCTTTCGGGCTGCTTTGAAGTCGCCGGCAAGAACTCCGGCGTGACCGAGAGCGATGTTGCGAGCCGTTGAGCACATCAGAGTGAAGGCGTGCTCGGCAGTAGAAATAGTATTGCCGGTGGGCGTATTCATCACGATCACGCCATGTTGATTGGCGGCATCACGGTCAATGTTGTCGACTCCAACTCCGGCCCGGCCGATGGCTTTGAGCTTGGATGCGGCGGCGAAGACTTCCGGGGTGACTTTGGTTTGGGAACGCACCACAAGGGCGTCATATTCACCGATGATCTCGAGGAGTTCACCCGGTGAAAGTCCGACTTTGAAGTCAGCAGTGATGTCGGGATGGGCATTGAGAAGCTCAACACCTTTTTCGGAGATAGGGTCGGAAACCAGAACGCGGCTTGGCATAACAAGTAGGGCGGTAGCGCACCTGAGAGCTTCTGGCAAGAGTTGGCGCTTGAAAATCTCGCAGATGTCTGAAATGTCCTTCTTCGATGTGCGATAATCCGAATATGCGTGAATTCTCTTCGAAGGTGCTCGACGGTCCCGATCGGGCTCCCAGCCGGGCAATGCTTTACCCGGTGGGCTTCGAGAAAGACGACTTTAGTAAGCCAAAAATCGGCGTAGCCTCGACCTGGAGTCAGGTAACGCCCTGTAACTTTCACATTGATGGTTTGGCGAAGGAATCCGCCAATGGCGTCGATGCCGCAGGCGGGAAGTCGGTCATTTTCAATACTATTACCATTTCCGACGGGATTTCCATGGGAACCGAGGGGA
>JAKMEV010000462.1:0-3184 GCA_022425785.1 Akkermansiaceae bacterium
AACCAACCGCTCGCGGAAGGGCCCTCCGGAGTAATCTCCGCAAGCGCCGTGCCGGTGCCGAGGTCGCTGCCGTAGAGGCGGATGATTACCGTTTCGATGTCCAGAAAGTTGTCCTGGTCGGCACCCAGATCGACCGTGAGCGTGTAGGTCTTCCCGGCCACGATCGGCTCGCCGGTATCTTGATATCCGTGAGTGCCGTTGTTCATCCAGGCCTGGCGCCCTCCATTGGTCGGGTTGACGTTTCCAGGTGCGCTGGTTCGAGTCCGGAAAGCGCTCGAACTGGCCGTCCAGCCGGGCACCCATTCGGGGTTGGAGCCGGCGGTCTCGAAACTGCCGTTGGCCACCGCAATCGCCCCACCCGGCAGCGGGGTCGCCGTGGTGAAATTCCACGTTGCTTTGTCCGAGATTCCAGCAAAGTCGTTGTCGGCAAAATCCTTGATCGCGCCGCTCGCAATCTGCACGTAGTAGCCGGTGCCGGCAGCGAGCGCGTTGGATGGATTGATCATCACATCCGAATCGCTGATCGTGACGTTCCCGGAAGCGATATCGATCGTCTCCACCACGGCGTCGCCGTCCGACTCTTTGATGGTGATGTTACCGGCCTCCTTCCGGACGAGCTCGATGAAAGTGATTTCTAAATCCGCACTCGCCGCGTTTCCGGTCGATCCCACTTCGGGAACAAATCGTGAGACCGTCGGCGGGGTCGTATCCTCGCCAGTGGAGCTGGCGTCGAGGCGGACGTTGTCCCACAACACCTGGGTGCCTTCCGTCCCGACCAATTCGATGCCGATCAATTGACCAGCAAAGGGATCACCGGCGGGGAGCGCGGTGTAGCTCACCGATACCGTCTGATATGGCGTCCCGGATCCGGGCGCAATGCCGGCGAGTTCGGCAGTCCCGTTGGCGTTGCTCAGTGGTGTTCCGGCTCCGGCAGCGCCGCCGATCAACCGGATCGCACCCTCCGAGCCAGTGAAATTCGGGCCGAGCTGGCCAATGTCGACCGTCAGGGTGTAGGTCGCACCATCCGCGATGAATTCGGCAGGCACGATCTGAGACAACGACGACGGCCCGCCGGCCCCAGAGCCGTTGGTCCATCCGTGCGAGGCACCATCGCTGGGTTGAGGCGTCTGCGTCGGATTAAACGATTGGTAGCCGCCGGCACCTGTCCTCACCCAGCCGGTCGGATCGGTGGCTTGCGTTCCAAGACCATCCGCCTCAAAACTATAATTCTCTACTGTCACCGGAGCGGCATGGAGCGAAGATGGCACGAGGACGAACCCCGCCAGCAAGGCGGCGAGGGACAACTTGGGAATGTTGGTGTGGTTCATGGGTTTGCTAGTTTATTCGGATAGGCACAACGGTTCGTGTCAGAGCGGCCTGACATTCAGGCCGCTCTGTCGAAAACTAGAACCGGGTTTGGCGAAGAGCCGCAGTTACTTGCGGCGGCGACGTAGCAGGGCGAGTCCGCCAATCGCGAAGAGCGCGACTGCGGAAGGCTCGGGGATGGCCGCGGCCGTAGCGTCGAGACGGACGTTGTCGAATCTAACCTGGGTGCCGCCGCCGCCAATGAGTGCAACGCCGACAAATTGTCCGGTGTCCTGGCCTGCCGTTGCGGTAAACGATATCGTTTGATCGAGCAGCGAATCGCCACTAGCGGGCAGGCTCCCTGAATCGAACTCAGCCAGAGCCACGGAAGGGCCGCTGTCGCTGCCATAGAGTCGGATGATGCCTCCACCGCCAGGCCACAAGTTTTGTTGCCCGATATCTACCGTCATGGTGTAGATGGTGCCCTCATCGATCGTTGCGCCGGTAGTTTGAGAAACAACACCAGTGCCGTTGACCCAAAGCGCCGGGCCGAAGGGCTGGGCATTGTTGATCCCCGAGTTGTTATCGGAGTCCCAACCTTGCACCACGGGGTAGCTGGTGCCGGTTGAAAAGTCGTGGTTATTGATGGTTACAGTGGCGGCATTGGCCGACATCGCGAGGCATCCCATCGCGGCAGCGAGGGACATGCTTGTTTTATAGTTTAGTTTCATATAATTGTATTTGATTCTGATAGTTGGGGATTGGAATGGTTGTAATGCCGGGCGGGTTCAATTTCGCCCACGCCCCAGTCTTGCTCCACCCCCCCCCTCGTTTGCGATCTTTTTAAAAATTGAATCCTGTATGAAATAAAGATAGGTTTCTCCGATGCCAGAATTCGCGCTACTTTCCGCCTCCGAGCAGGCCGCCAACCATTTACGGGAGCAGATCTTAAATGGGATCTGGGGCGATGAGATACCCGGCGCCCCGACACTGGCGGCGGAGTTAGGGATCAACCACGAGACTGTCATCTCCGCCCTGCGCCGGCTGGAGCACGAGGGGCTGTTAGTGTCCCGGGGAATCGGACGGAAGCGCAAGATCGTGCTGCCGGAGAGTTACGCCCCGCCCTCATTGCGGGTGGCAATGCTGGATTACGATGCTCCGTCCAAGGGATCGGACTACAAGATCGACCTGCGTCACCGGCTCCTGGAGGCGGGGCACGTTCCGCTTCTCGCCGACAAGACCCTGGAGGACCTCCGCATGGATGTCGGACGCGTGGCCCGGTTTGTAAAGAAAACCGGGGCGGACGCCTGGGTTGTGAGCGCTGCTTCGCGTGATGTGTTACGATGGTTCGCGGACTACGAAAAGCCCGCCTTCGCGCTGTTCGGACGACGCGGCACCCTTCCGATTGCTGGGGTCGGCCCGGACCATGTCACGGCTGGTCGGTTATTAGTCCGCCGCCTGGTCGCCCTCGGCCACCAGCGCATCGTCACTCTCGTCCGGGAACACCGGCGGCTTCCGAAGCCGGGTCAAGCCGAACGCACCATCCTCGAGGAGATTCAGGCGCATGGTATTCCGACCAGCTCCTACAACCTCCCCGATTGGGACGATACACCCGGGGGATTTCACCGCCTGCTGGACGAACTCTTTCGCGTCACCCCGCCCACCGCCCTGATCCTTGAGGAGCCATTCCTCTTCCACGCAGCCAAGGACCATCTCGCTCGGCACGGGATCCTCGCTCCGGCCCAGGTCTCGCTGATTTGCTCGGATCCCGATCCAACCTTCGCCTGGTGCCGGCCCACCATCGCCCATTTCAACTGGGACTACCGTCCGGTGGTGCGCCGAGTCGTCCGCTGGGCAGACAAGGTGGCGAGAGGCAAGG
>JAKMEV010000502.1:0-5365 GCA_022425785.1 Akkermansiaceae bacterium
CGCTGTATGAGGTAAACGGCGAACTAATCGACGTCGTTCCCAGTTGATTCTCACTGCCGCGATAACTGAATTTCAACAACACATCTTCCCTCGCCCGCCATTTCAATGCCAACGAAGCTTGCTCTTGTTCGTAGTCGTGTCGTGGCAGAGTGGAGAAGACATCGTTCTCGGTTTCAAATCGACCCAGTTCGATGCCGTATTGCAATGCCTCCACCCGCCCTTGCGAGCTGAAGGTCGAACTATAGGAATCAAAGGACCCTCCCTCACCAAAGAACTGATAGGTCGGCTCTCCATCCCCCACCGCTGTATCGTATCCGATCACCCCACCGGCAGCTCCCGTTCCATAAAGAACACTCTGCGGGCCTCGCAGAATCTCAAGCTGTGAAAGACCACCGACATGTCCTCCCGCGAGAAAATTCCCCAAGTCATTGGTAGCATCGGTAATACGAACACCATCGACCACTACTTGGGTGTAGGGAGTTGGAAGCCCGCGGAAGATCGCTCCCCCGGTATTTCCAACCAAGCCGGCCGTCGAGAGACCTTGCACGCCGGGAATGATATTGAGCGCATCAAGAGTGCGATTCCGTTGCATTCTCACCAGATCCACCGCTCCCACCACCCCAACCGCCGAAGCGTTATCTTTGCGATCCGCTTCGAATTTCTTCGCAAGCACGGTCATTGGTTCCAATTCTTCAATCTTCTCCTGGGCGGATGCACCACCGAGGAGGCCAACAAGTGCGAGCCCGGTTTGGGCCCTGTGTTTTGTCATTCTTTATTGTTTCTTCAAAGACCCCGAACTCCGCAAGGTCGTGTTGATGATCATCTTCAGGCTGGCGATCTGACTTATCCGGCATTTCTACCAGACTCACAGTGGCGGGACCGTTCCGTATTACAGCGCCGAAGCACCTTCACCGGATTCCCCATCTATTTCCTGCCCGTGCGACGAGCTTCCCGAAAATCACCCGGGTTTCCCCGGACACCGGAGTCCTAGAGAATTTCCCTTGAAAAATCAACCATCTCATTGCGCAAACTATCGCATCCCCGATCACTGCCCGCCATCGGCTTCACCGAAACCCCAGGTGATCAAGGCGGACTTCTTCCGCGCGCGGACGGATTAAAAGTTGCGATCATAAAAAAGCCCCGCTCGCTTTCACGAACGGGGCTTTGAAGTTTTTTTGTTGGTCAACGTTTAGCTCACTTCACCGCGGGCCATTCCTTTTTCCTCGAGGGCGGCTTGCGCGAGGGCAAGACGGGCGACGGGGATACGGAATGGTGAACAGGACACGTAGTTGAGTCCGGTACGATGGAAGAACTTCACCGAATCAGGATCTCCGCCGTGCTCGCCGCAGATACCGATCTTGAGTTTCTTCTTGGTGGTGCGTCCACCTTTGACACCCATTTCAACAAGTTTACCCACACCTTCCTGGTCCAGACCAGCGAACGGGTTGTTGTTGAGAACTTCCGCATCCTGGTAGGTTGGGAGGAAGCTGGAAGAGTCATCACGGGAGAGACCAAGTCCGGTCTGAGTGAGATCGTTGGTTCCGAAGGAGAAGAACTCAGCGTGCTTGGCCACTTCTTCAGCGGTGATGGCAGCGCGAGGAATCTCGATCATGGTTCCGACGGTATACTTCAGTTCGCTCTTCTTGAGACCAAGTTTCTTGCGAACCTCAGCGGCGGTGGTGTCGATGACGTCCTTCTGGAGTTCAAGCTCACGGGCGTAGGCCACGAGCGGGACCATGATCTCAGGGAGGACCTTGGTCCCCTTCTTCTGAACGTCCGCAGCGGCTTCGAGGATGGCTTCAACCTGCATTGCGGTGACAGCCGGGTAGCTGATACCAAGACGGCAACCACGGTGACCCAGCATTGGGTTCTCTTCGTGAAGAGCGTGGATACGCTTGGTGATGGCGGGAGCGCTCATGCCGATCTTCTTGGAGAGATCCTTCTTCTGAGCAGCATCCATGGTGCCGATGAATTCGTGAAGAGGTGGATCCAGAAGACGGATGGTCGCGGGGCGTCCTTCAAGTGACTTGAAGATACCTATGAAGTCTTTCTTCATGAAGACCTTGATCTTCTTGAGTGCCTTAGCACGACCGGCGTCGTCGTCAGCGAGAATCATCTCACGAACAGCGTCGATGCGGTTACCTTCGAAGAACATGTGCTCGGCGCGAGTGAGGCCGATTCCTTCAGCACCGAACTTGATGGCCTGCTGCACCTGCTCCGGAGTATCGGAGTTGGTGCGGACACCAAGCTTACGAAGCTTGTCGGTCCAACTCATGAGCTCCATGAACTTCTTGTAGGTGTCGGAACGCTTGGCGGCTGCCTTATTCTCGATGAGGCCCTGGATGACTTGGGAAGGAGAGGACTTAATGCTGCCCTTGTAGACGCTTCCAACGAATCCATTCAAAGAAAGCTCGTCGCCTTCCTTGAGAGTCACGCCGTTTCCAGAGAGAGTCTTCTTATTGTAGTCGATGCTCATCCCGTGGGCACCGCAGACGCAAACCTTACCCATCTGACGGGCAACGAGAGCAGCGTGTGAGGAAGCACCACCTTCAGTAGTGAGAATTCCATCAGCAGCGATCATACCGCGAAGGTCTTCCGGAGAAGTGGCCTGACGAACAAGGATGACTTTCTCTCCTTTTTCAGCAGCTTTGACCGAGTCTTCCCAGTTGAAGTAAATCTTACCGGAAGCAGCTCCCGGACCCGCCGGGAGACCGCTACCAACTTTCTTGGCAGCCTTCTCAGCCTTGGCGTCGAAGATTGGAGCAAGGAGGTGACCGAGGTCATCAGCAGGAATGCGAAGGATCGCCTCTTCCTTTTTGATAAGGCGCTCTTTCACCATGTCGAGAGCGATATTGACGGCAGCGAAACCAGTGCGCTTTCCGTTACGGGTTTGCAGCATCCAGAGCTTGCCCTCTTCAATCGTGAACTCAACGTCCTGCACATCACGAAAGTGCTTCTCAAGCTTCTTACGAATAACGAGAAGTTCTTTGTGCGACTTGGGAAGGTCCTTGGCCATCTTGGCGATGGGCTTTGGTGTGCGAACACCAGCGACAACGTCCTCACCCTGTGCATCGATGAGATACTCACCGTAGAATACATTTTCGCCGGTAGCCGGGTCACGGGTGAAAGCCACGCCAGTTCCGGAGGTCTTACCGGTGTTACCAAAGACCATGGCCTGCACGTTAACCGCTGTCCCCCAGGCGGCGGGGATTCCATACTTCTGGCGGTAAACAATCGCGCGATCGTTCTGCCATGAGTTGAAGACGGCGTTGACGGCTCCTTTAAGCTGCTCGCGTGGGTCCTCAGGGAAGTTCTTACCAGAACGCTTTTTGATGAGCGCTTTGAAAGCAGCGACCACTTCGCGGAGGTCTTTCTCTTTCAAACCGGAGTCGTCCTTTACCTTGGCCTTGGCCTTGGCTTTATCGAGAATGACTTCGTAAGGATCGTGGTGCTCACCGGCTTCGGCTTCCACTTCCATCACAACACTTCCATACATCTGGAGGAAACGACGGTAGGAGTCCCAGGCAAACTTGGGATTGCCGGTCTTCTTGGCGAGAGCTTCAACAACCTCGTCGTTGATGCCGAGGTTAAGAATGGTGTCCATCATTCCAGGCATCGACTCACGAGCGCCTGAACGAACGGAAAGAAGAAGTGGGTTTTTAAGGTCACCAAACTTCTTGCCCATCGCTTTTTCAACCTTGGTGATGTTCTCTTCTACTTCTGCGTCGAGAGTCTTGGGATACTTCTTCGCGTTGTCGTAGTAGTGAGTACAGACTTCGGTGGTGATGGTGAAGCCAGCAGGAACGGGAACACCGATGCTGCTCATTTCGGCGAGGTTAGCGCCTTTACCCCCGAGGAGGGCTTTCATTGAGCCGTCTCCGTCGCACTTTCCAGCTCCGAAGTAATAAACGTTTTTGGTTTTTTTGGCGGCCTTTTTTGCAGCCTTGGTTTTGGTAGCCATGGGTCTTTTGTTTTTGCTTCTGTATTGTGTCAGAACTCCGAACCAGAAGACGCAGTTTTACGCCCCTCGCCGGAAAGGCGCGGACTTTAGCAATCAATCGCACCCTGTCAACTCGTGATCCGAGGTCGAAAAAAGGCCTGCAAATCAGATTTTCCGGAAATAAGCTCCCCTGACCAAGCGCCTTAAAACTGCAAATCATGAAAATCGCTGCACTTATTGTCACCATCGGAGCTCTCATCGGGCTTTCCTCTTGCGCCAACGAACCACCTCCTCCCCCAGCAACCGGCTGACAGTTTAACCCCGAAAACGCTCTGAGTTCAGGGCGCTAGGTCTCTAATCTTGACTCTGCGGGACAATCTCGGCCTTTTTTTGTCCGATTAGCTGTATTCCTCAAAAAAGATTTGCATTCATTGCGGGCTTCCCGTAGTTCCTGCGCCCCGTCAACCGCCTACCGACACGACCATGAATATCATCAACAAAATCGAAAGAGAGCAAATGAAGTCCGATACTCTAGACTTCAGCGTCGGTGACACCGTCAAGGTCCACAATCGGGTGGTCGAGGGCGGTAAAGAGCGTATCCAGATGTTTCAAGGCATCGTGCTTGCCATCGGCGGCTCCGGAATCAACCAGGCCTTCACTGTTCGCAAGATTTCCTACGGCACCGGAGTGGAGCGTGTTTACTCTTTCCACAGCCCACGCATCGCCAAGGTTGAGGTTGTCTCTAAAGGCAAAGTGCGTCGCGCCAAGCTCCACTATCTCCGCGACCGCGTTGGCAAAAAGGCCATCCAGGTCAAAAACGTCGACTGATCCCTCTGGGGAGAGGAAAATTTTCGAGCCGTTTGGATTCATTCCAAGCGGCTCTTTTTTTGCACTTCACCTATGGCCCGCAAACACACAACCTAGGAGCGCGTGCGAATTCACTGGTCCATCTCCCTCCTCGCTTCCCTGGGGGTAATCTTTCTAACCTGGCATTTCAGGACGAAGGACCTCGATTTCATGACTCCCGGCAACACCCCACTGCCCCGCGAGGACTTTGGAGAAGACCTCGCAGTGGGAGTTTCCATTCTCCAACCCAAGCTGAAAGAAACCCCCGAAATTCTCGAGCCCCCGGAGATCAATCCGATTAACCCAGAGGAACCGGAAGTCAGACCGATTACCGACACCGAACTCGGAGATCTCGAGGCCGCCCCCGGGCTGAGTGCCTATCGCGAATTTGCCCAAAATAATTCCGCCGAACGCCTCCTCGAACTCTCCTCCGTTCTGAGAACGATGGGGCAATTCCAACGCTCCCTTCTGGCTCTGGAACGAATCATCGACACCACCGAATCCTCCCCTGCCGAACTCCAGGAAGCCGGACAGGGAATAGGAGCCCTGGAACCCTCGCTCCCCCCCTGGAATATTGAT
>JAKMEV010000469.1:0-7217 GCA_022425785.1 Akkermansiaceae bacterium
CTTTCCACCAACTCGCCCGCAAGGGTCCAACCACTAAAATGAACCGTCACAACATCCTTGGGGCCGGGAGTATCTCCCTGACCCTCCTCCATGTGATGAACCGCCAGCCCGGAATCGGTGGTGATCGCATCTTCGTGGGCTTCCGCAACATTCTCAGGAATTTCGGGCGTCGGAGCGGCCTTTTCGATCTCGAATAATTCGACATCAAAGACCAAATCCCCCGCCGGAGCACCGGGTCGTTGGGGCACCTCACCATAGGCCAGGTCGGAAGGAATCCAGAACCGTCGTTTCTCACCCACGACCATCAACTGCACCCCCTCGGTCCAGCCGGGAATAACCTGATTGAGAGGAAAAGTAATCTGCTCGCCACGCTTGACCGAGCTATCGAACATCTTGCCATCAGAGGCCTGCCAACCGGTGTAGTGCACCTTTACGGTGTCACGCGGTCCCGGATGATCAGTGCAGCAACCTTCCTTGAGAACCTTGGAGACCAGACCGGAAGCAGTCTTCTCGGCATCGGCGGGGGCTGCGGCTACATCATCGGGAGTCTTCAGTTCGTCACTCATGGGAGCCCAGTAACCGCTGGAGACATTTCCGCAAACAAAAAACGGCTTGCTGCACGTGGCAGCAGGCCGTTTGAAATCGTTCAAGCCGATCTACTGGCCGATTTTGAGGACCTCGATATCAAAAACGAGCACTCCCTGGGGACGCCCATCCTGACCGTCGTAGGCTAAATTTCCAGGAATCCAGAAGCGACGTTTTTCGCCCTCAACCATCAACTTTGCTCCTTCTAGCCAGCCTTGGATCACCCCGCCTCGCAAGGAGAAGGTAAAGGGCTCGCCACGCTGAACCGAGCTATCAAACATCTTACCATCTTCGGCACGCCAACCGGTGTAGTGCACCGTAACGGAGTCGGTCGCAGTTGCCTTTTTCTCGCCTGTTCCCTTCTTGAGAACTTTCGAGGCCAATCCTGAAGCGGTCTTTTCCGCGTCAGCCGGAGCTGCTGCGACATCGTCGGGAGCCGAAATAGGAGCGCTGAACTCAAGAAGCTCAATATCAAAAACCAAGTCACCGGTGGGAGCTCCCGGCTGTCCTGCATTCCCGAAAGCCAATGCAGCAGGAATCCAAAAACGACGAGACTCGCCTTTCTTCATCAACTGAATTCCTTCGGTCCATCCTTTGATCGGAGCCTTGGAAAGAGGCATCGCCATGGGGCGACCATTGGGCATTTTGCTTGATCCCACGGATGAGCCATCGGTCTTCCAACCTGAGAAATCGAATTTCACAAAATCATCCTCACCAGGAGTGGCGGTTCCCTCACCAGCCTTGAGAACCTTGCTGGCTAAGCCGGAATCGGTTTTGAAGGCATCACCAGGTGCGGCGGCGACATCAGCAGGGGCATCCGGAGCTTTGGGAGCCGGCGGGGGCTTCGGTGTGGACTTGAAGTCAACCAGTTCCATATCAAAGATCAAATCACCGGTTGGAGTGCCCTCAGGACCTTCGTTACCGAAAGCCAGCGCAGCAGGAATCCAGAAACGACGCTTTTCGCCCTTGACCATCAATTGAAGAGCTTCCGTCCATCCTTTGATGGGAACTTGGTCAATCTTAATCTGGCTCGGCTGCCCATCAATCATGGTGCTGTGAAGAAGATCGCCGTCTTTTTTCCAACCACTGAAATTCACGGTAGCAACATCGGAAGCGCCTGGCTTCTCCTTGCCCGTTCCGGCCTCCAGAATTTTGGACGCCAAACCGGATTCGGTTTTTTCGGCATCAGCGGGCGCAGTCAATTCCTTGGGAGCATCGGGAACGTTGGATTTGGTGAAAGAATGAAGCTCCACGTCAAAGACGAGCATTCCAAACGGACGCCCCTGGGGACTTGGCTCATTTCCGTAGGCCATCTCTCCGGGAATCCAAAAGCGACGCTTCTCACCGGCAACCATTAGCTGAAGCCCTTCGGTCCAACCGGGAATCACCTGAAAAAGCGCGAATTCCGCAGGCTCGGGAGCTTGGCCGGGACGGCGAGCTTTCAAGGAACTATCAAACATCTTGCCGTCTGAAGACTGCCATCCGGTGTAATCAACTTTCACCTTGTCCCACTTGCTGGGCTTCTCCTTGCCTTCTCCGGCTTTGAGAATCTTAAAGGCCAGACCGGATTCGGTCTTTTGCGCATCGGCAGGCACTGCCGCCACATCAGCCGGGGCCTTGAAGGCTGGGTCTTCTTTGGGAGCCGCCGGCTCTGCTTCTTTTTCTTTGCCGGGCGTTGCGGGGCCTTGAGCGACCGCAGTCAACCCAAGGGCACCACTTAAAATGCCGGTAAGAGCCCAGCGCGTTCTGATAGTCATGTCGCGGGGAACCTCACTGAGTGACCGCCCCGTGTCAACGCCACATCTCGCAAGAATGAGCCGAAAAACCGGCTCCAAAGCTCGTCAGCCAATATCGATCATCGCTCGAGTCTGATTTAAGCCGCTCTTCCAGGGCAAATAAAACACAAGGACTGGAGCAATTCCCGTAGTCATTGAGAACTTTTCTCGTCTCCCCCAGGGACCACCCCAACTTCTCTTCCAGCGCCTCGATAACATCGCGCCCTCCGGTATGAGCCAACACCTGGGAGGGATCTCCGCTCCGCTTTTCCCAAAGAACATTCACCGCATCAGCCGCCAATCCCGGCACGCTCTTGTGAAGTTTGTTCTGTAATTTACCCCCTCCATTCACGAAACGAATCTTCTCCCTCTCCTCAGGAATATGTATTGTTTGGAATCCACCCACCTGCCACTTTCCCTCCGATTGTTCATCCGACCAAACCGTCGCCGCCGCTCCGTCTCCAAACAAACACAAACTAATCAGAACACCCGGATCCTCGTTCACATAGAGCGCCGCCGAACAAATTTCCACCGCGATTGTAGCGACTTTCTTTCCCGGATTTGCCGCCAAAAATCCTTCCGCAGCCCGCATCATCGGAATAGCCGCGCCACAGCCCAGGCCGACGATGTCTTGTAAATAGACATCATCCCGCATCCCTAATTGCTCGGCGACATGACTGCTCACTCCCGGACATAGATATCCGGTGCAGGTGCACACGATAAGCGCATCAATTTCCGCGACATCCACTCCCGTGTTCAAGAAGGCTTCCACAGACAACTTCGGCGCTTCCCTCTCAAAAAACTCATTTAACTCCTGCGCTCCCGCATCAAACATCACCGCAGGTTGATTTGTCGAAAAATGCCTTTTCGAAATGCCCGACTCTCCTCCGAGAACCCGGCCAAGAATCCCCTGCCCCCGTTTACTCAGTTTGTGAAACGCATCCGTCTCGCGCGTAAATTCCAAACACTCCGGCTGGGTATAAGAGGATTGCGGGAAGGCACTAGCGAGAGCATCGAGAAACATCCCCTGCAATTTTACCTAGATTTCTGATTTGCCAACCTAATTCACTTCAACCGGAGGTCGGCATCACGATTTCCCCTCAAAACATTAATCACATCATCCAGAATCAGATATATCGAGGGAACCAAAATGAGTGTAATCGCTGTGGCAAACAAGATTCCAAATCCGAGTGATACGGCCATGGGAATGAGAAATTTAGCCTGGAGGTCTGTTTCCAATAGCATCGGCATGAGTCCGGCGAAGGTCGTCAACGAAGTCAGCAGAATTGGACGAAAACGTCGCGCGCCGGCAATTACCGCTGCTTCCTTAATCGTCGTAGCTCCGTCCCGATTTCGATTAACGTAATCGACCAGAACCAGACTGTCATTCACCACCACCCCGGCCAAAGCCACGATCCCGCAGAGCGACATGATGCTTAAATTCATGCCCATGACAATGTGTCCCGCGATCCCCCCTACAATCCCAAATGGAATAACACTCATCACGATCAACGGCTGAATGTAGCTTTTCAATGGAATCGCCATCAAGACATACATCATCAGCAAAGCCCCAACGAACCCGACCATCATCTCACGGATACTGTCACTCTGCGCGGCTTTCTCCCCTTCGAGGGAATACCGCACTCCGGGAAACTTCTCGGCCAATACATCCAGCACTTCTTCCTGATAGCGGTCGCGAATTTTGTCGGCATTGTAGCCACTCGTCCGGTCCACATCGCCCGACATACTAATCGTCGGATTTCGGTCAATTCTACGAATCGTAGCCGGACTCCGTCCATAGTCGGGCTCCACTACCTCCAGCAACGGCACCTCGATACCGTTCGGCGCCCGCAACTTCATTGATTCGATATTCGCCACCGATTTTCGTTCAGCTTCCGGATAGCGGACCATCACCTTCACTTCGTCACGCCCTCGCTGAAGTCGCTGTACTTCGTTACCGTAAAAACCATCACGAACCTGGCTCATCACTGAAGCAAGATCAAAGCCCAGCGCTTTCCCTCGATCAGTGAGATCTCTCACAATAAACTCCTCCCGACCACGGCGATCCGAATTGGAAACCTCGATCACGCCGGGATATTCCTTGCGTAATTTCTCCGTCGCCCAGGCCGCAGCTTCCGAGAGCACTTGATCATCACGACTGGTCAAATTCACATCGATGGCATTGCCTCCCGCATTCGTCTCCGACTTAAAGCCAAGCACCACCACTCCGGGAATATCACCTACCAGCTCCTGCCATTTGATTCGTAATTCTTCACTTGAAAGATCACGATCTTTGGCCGCTGCGAGTTCCAGAGTCACCTCGCCCAAATGCGTCCCGCTTGGAATTCCGCCCGGCGCCAATCCCGCCTGAAACGGCTGCATTCCCGAGGTCGCGAGGAGATTCACGATAATCGAATTCCCGTTATTATCCTTCAACTCCGCCCCAAGCCGCAAGGCCGCCTCCTCAATCCGGCGAACCGCCTCCTGGGTTTCTGCGAATGGAACGCCCAAGGGCATCTCGAGCTTCGCCGAAAGAATCTCACCCTCGACCTTTGGCATGAACTCAAAAGGAATTCTCCCTGTCTCCACGAGCTTCGCGGAGATCACAACCAAGCCAACAAAGGCAACCCAAACAACATATCGGAAACGAAGACAGAGCGCCAGAGTTGGGGTGTAGATCGACTTAATGAATCGCTCAAGCCCTCCTGAAATCCACTTCTGCAAACGCATCAAAGGATTGCGACCCACCTTGTTTGATGTGGGTTTCAATAATGCCAGATGCGCCGGAAGAACAAACTTCGACTGCACCAGAGAGAACAAGAGAACCGGAATCACGACCAGCGGAATATTTGGCCAGATCTTCCCACTCACCCCACTCAAACCCAGCATCGGCGTAAATGCCATCGCGGTAGTCAGGACCCCAAAAATCACCACCACTCCCACTTCATGGGTTCCCTTCCAACTCGCCTCTCTCGGATGCTCCCCTTCTTGAATCCGGGTATAGACATTCTCACCCACCACGATGGCGTCATCGACCACGATTCCCAGAACCAAGATGAAGGCGAACGCCGAAATCATATTCAGGGAAATCCCAAAATCAGGCATCAACCACATCCCTCCAGCAAAGGACACCGGGATTCCCATAGCCACCAGAAAGGCCAGACTCGGGCGCAAGAAAAGAGCCAGCACGAGAAGCACCAGAAGCAGGCCCATCCCAATATTCCGCTTCAAGAGATCAAGCCGACCTTGCAACATGAGACTCATATCATTCCAAAGAGTAATGCTTACCCCGGGCGGTTTTTCCAACCCATCAATATACTCCTTGGCCAGCGCCGCGATCGTCAGCGTATCCTGCTCCCCCACGCTAAAGACGTGAAGCACCACCGCTGAATTTCCATTAAAGGTGGAAGACAATTCACTATCTTCAAACCCATCGATAATCTCAGCGACCTCCTCGAGCTTCACAACGGAGCCATCAGGATTTGCCTTCACCACAATCCCAAAAAAATCCGCGCCACGGTAACGTTTCCCGATTCCCCGCACCACAATCTCTCCCGACGCCGTCTTTACCGATCCACTTGGTAAATCCAGAGACGCTTTACCAACCGCCGCCGCAACCTGCTGTATGGTCAATCCATATTGCCTCAGGCGATCCTCGGACACCTCGATCGAAATCTCGTAATCCCGCACCGACGCCAATTCCACCTTCTTGATCTCCGGATCGCCCTTTAAGAACCGGGAGAGCTTTTGGGACACCCCTTTTGGCTCTCCGGATTCATAATTCAACAAACCATCCCGGACAGTCTCGGCATACTCCCGCAAGCTCGCCTCATCGGTATCCGCACTAATCGCCAAACTCAGAATCTGCCGGTTAATGATCAACTCCTCCAGAACAGGACGCTCGGCATTCTCGGCAAAATTGTCGATGGCGTCGATCTGGGTCTTCACGTCATCCATGACGTTGCGGGTTTCATACCCCGTCTCGACCTCAATGGTCATCGCGCCAACATTGCGACTCGCGTTGGATGTCACCCGTTTGATCCCCTCGATGTCGGTAATGGCCTCCTCCATCGGGATGATGACCCCGTTGGTTACCTCGTCCGGCGTGGCATTCGGATACGGAACGCTCACCACCACCGCATCAAACGAGGTTTCTGGAAAAATTTCCTTCCGAAGCTGAAACCAGGTTGCAAAGCCCGCCAGAAGAACCAACAACATCAGAAAGTTGGCCGCGACGTGGTTCTGGCTGAACCATTTAATTACTTTCTCCATGACTTAGGATTCTGGTTCGTCTCCCACGACTTTGAGGCTCATTCCCTCCACGGGAAGTTCCAGTTTCGTCATAATTACGCGCTCTCCATCCTCGACCCCAGACTTCACATAAACCATCCCAACCGTGGACCGAACAATCTCGAGCGTGCGAAATTCAAGCTGGTTCTTTTCGTTGATCACCGCAATTTCATTACGTCCCCGAACCGCCGAACGCGGAACCGCAACCACTTGCTTCAGTGCCGCGCCACTCACCTCGGCTTTTACAAACATCCCGGCAGGCGGCAGAAGAAACCGCTTTCCGTTATTCACATTCGGATAAAACTCCGCGATCACGTAAGCCGACAAAGTGGCCCGATCCAAATCACCATCTTCCCAGAGAACAGTTGCAACCCATTCATATTGCTGCCCGCCGACTTCCGAAAACAGCTTGATCTCCACATTCTTGGGGAGACTAGCGTAGTCATCCAGTGAGAATGGAAGACGCACAATGTATTTCGAATTATCATAAACCTGACCAATCGGACTGCCCGGAACAGCAATCGCACCGAGATCCAAATTCGCACTCCGGACACGACAATCAAAAGG
>JAKMEV010000470.1:0-5545 GCA_022425785.1 Akkermansiaceae bacterium
CAGAGGGGGATCGGAGTGCATGCCCGGTCAATGATTCACTATCGACTACCGGAGGGTGCGAAGAGGTTTCAAGCCAAGGTGGCTTTGGATGACGGTGGAGCAATCAGGGATGGCGGGAGGACGCCGGCCTCGGTGCGATTTTTCGTGTTTGATAAAAAGCCTGCCAAGATTCCCGAGGGACAGGTCGAAGCCTTTGACCCCGATTCGCTTGAGGCGGAAAAAGTTCCCGTTACTGCCTTTGAGGTGCCGGATGATTTGGAGGTAACCGTCTGGGCCACGAGCCCGATGCTCTATAATCCCACCAATATGGATACGGATGTCAAGGGGAGGATTTGGGTGGCGGAAGGAGTGAACTATCGTCGGCATCAAAAGCGTCGTTCCGAGGGAGATCGCATTGTCGTCCTCCAAGACACCAATGGTGATGGAAAAGCTGATAGCTCGCATACCTTTGTGCAGGATCCCGAGTTGGTCGCTCCCCTAGGCGTGAGTGTGCTCGATAATCAAATCGTGGTGGCCCAGCCGCCTCATCTGATCGTTTACACCGACGTTGACCGGAATCTCCGATTCGACCCGAAGGTCGATAAGCGGGAGAATCTTCTCTCGGGTTTCAATGGCAAGAATCACGATCATAGTCTTCATGCTGTGGTTGCCGGTCCAGATGGAAAGTGGTACTTCAACCAGGGAAACTGTGGGGCGATGTTTACCTCGAAGGACGGCAAGACCTTCAAGATTGGCGGGCCGTATCGAGGTGGTGGGGGAGAGTGGTTCGTCGATAATATCAAATTCGGCGGTGAGAAAAGTGATGACGGCCATGTCTGGGTCGGTGGCTTTGCTGGCAAGATGGATCCCGATGGGAAGAATGTGCAGATCATCGGGCATGGCTTTCGGAATAGCTACGAACACACCGTGACTTCGATGGGAGATGTCTTTCAGAATGACAACGACGACCCGCCGGCGTGTCGCACTACATGGTTGATGGAAGGCGGATTCCTGGGCTTCTTTTCGCCCGATGGAAAGCGAACCTGGCAGGCTGATCGCCGACCGGGGCAATCAGTTCCGCGCGCGCATTGGCGTCAGGATGATCCGGGGACGCTTCCGCCGGGGGATGTTTATGGTGGTGGATCACCGACTGGCATTTGCTACTACGAACACGGAGCCTTACCGAAGGAGTACGAGGGTCTGCTCTTGAGTTGCGAGGCGGCTAAGCGGGTGGTTTATGGATATTATCCGAAGCCCGAAGGCGCGAACTTCAAGCTGGAACGATTTGATTTCTTCAAGAGTAAGACCGGGAATATGTTCCGCCCCTCCGATGTCATGGTTGGAGCCGATGGTGCGATTTATGTTGCGGATTGGTATGATCCAGGAGTCGGTGGCCACGCGGACCGGGATGGAAGTTGCAGTGGCACGATTTATCGGATCGCCCCGAAGGGATTCAAGCCAAGGATTTCAAAAGCCGGACAATCGAACCCCATCGCAGCGGCGATCAAGATGCTGAAGAGTCCGGCGATCAATGTGCGCTATGCGGGATTCAAAACACTCCGCGATACTGGCCCGATGGCCTTGCCTGCCCTCATGGAGGTGTTGAGAGATTCGAAGAAGTATGTTCGGGCTCGCGCTATTCACTTGCTGCCATATATGGGGCAAGAGGGAAGGATGGTGCTGAATGGCTTGCTCGGACATAAGTCCGCAGGAATGCGTCTGATGGCGATGCGTTCTCTGCGGGCCGGTGGCGATGATCCCTTGAGGCTCGCAAGAGCTCTGGTGGTTGATGCGAGTCCCCAAGTGCGCCGGGAGGTTGCTGTCTCTCTGCGAGATGTTGATCCACAGGCGAAGATCCCTTTGGCTGTGGAATTGCTTCATCATTACGACGGAGACCGAACCTATCTTGAAGCCTGCGGCTTTGCTGCGGAAGGAGTGGAGGAAAAAGTTTGGAATGGATTGCGTCTGGTTAAGAAGGGAGCCGGTGCTTTGGATTGGAATCCGAACCTGGCGAGGATCGCCTGGCGGCTCAAGATTCCGTCTTTGATTCCTGCGCTTCACGAACGCGCGGCGAGTTCAACTCTCTCTGATGCGGACCGCTTGTTTGCGGTTGATTCCTTGGCCTTCATTGATGACGTTAAGTCGGTGCCCGCGATGGCGTCTCTGGCCAAAGTTCCCGGTCCGGTGGGGGCGTCGGCTTCGCAGTGGTTGATTCATCTTTCCAATACCCGATGGTCTCAGTTCGGAGTGAAGGATGTTTTAAAGAAGGAAGGTATCTACGATCCCGGTAAGGTGGAGATTGTTTCGGTGCTTGTTCCCAGGCCTGCGAAATCTTCGCTTCCTCCGCTAAAGGATCTAATGGAGTTGAAGGGCAATATTGCCCGGGGGAAGACGACCGCAGCGCGTTGTATCATGTGTCACCAGATCGAAGGACAGGGCGTGAACTTTGGCCCTGATCTGAAGGGGTGGATTGAGCGGCAGGGCAAAGAGATGTTTTTGCGTTCCGTGGTCAATCCGTCCGAGCAGATTGCGCAGGGCTATACCGGTTCATCGGTTAAGTTGAAGGAGGGCGGCGAAGTGCAAGGCCTGGTCTTGAGTAAGTCGAATCCGGTCATCGTGCAGTCCCAGGGTGGGCTGGTGCAGATGATTCCTGCCGACAAGGTTGAGAAAGTGAGCAACATGAAACATTCGCTGATGCTTTCGGCTGATCAATTGGGACTGAGCGCCCAGGATTTGGCTGACCTGACCTCATATCTTGAAACCTTGAAGTGATCTTGTTTTGACGAATGGGGAGGGGCGGGTTTGTATGACTCCTATGGTTCGTTTGATATTAGTGGGGCTTTTGTTCCCCAGTCCGCTATGGGCGCAAGGTCTTTCCGCGCTTCCCGACGGCAGGGCTCCGAATGACTCCCGTTCGGAGGCTCCGGTGACGCTTCACGATTACCATCCCTTTCGTCCGGTTGTCTCCAAAGAAGAATGGAAGGGACGTCAGGAGGAAATCGTGCGTCGGATTGCGGTAAGTTGTGGCTTGTGGCCACAGCCGAGCAAGACGCCGCTCAATGCCGTCATTCACAAAAAGATTGATCAAGGGGACTATACTGTTGAAGCAGTGTTATTTGAATCGATGCCGGGTCATTATGTGACAGGGAGTTTGTATCGTCCCGCCGGTGAGTCCCTGAAGATCGGGGTGCAGAATGGCAAGCGTCCCGGTGTGCTCTGCGCACATGGACATTGGCACGATGCCCGCTACGCGTACGAATCCGATGACCATGCGAAGCGGGAGATTGCGATTGGAGCCGAGCGATTTTTGAATGGAGGTAAATCGGTTCATCAGGCGCGTTGTGTTCAGTTGGCGCGGATGGGGTGTGTTGTTTTCTTTTACGACATGCTAGGGAATGCCGACTCGATGCAGTTTCCGGATCACCGCCGGGGGCCTCGTCCCGAAACGAATGGCGAGAAAATGGGCGAGTGGGGCTTTGTCTCAAAAAATGCCTCGGCGCGATTGCAGACGAACTTTGGATTGCAGACCTGGAACAGCATACGCTCACTGGATTTTATTTTGAGTCTCGATGGCGTTGATGCAAATCGCATTCTCGTGACCGGTGCGAGTGGTGGAGCCACGCAGACAATGATGGTAAGCGCCTTGGACGAGCGAGTGACGGCGTCCTTTCCTTGCGTCATGGTTTCGACCGCGATGCAAGGTGGTTGCACTTGTGAGAACGGGCACTACTTGCGAATAGGGCAGGGGAATATTGATATCGCGGCGGCGGTTGCTCCCCGTCCCTTGGGATTAACGGCCGCTGACGACTGGACGATTGAGTTGAAAGAAAAGGGGCACCCGGATTTGGACAAACTCTACCAGATGATCGGAGCGAAGGGAAAATACGAGGCGCATTTCGATATTCATTTCAAGCACAACTACAATCACGTCTCGCGGACGCATCTCTACCAGTTCGTGAACCGGCACTTTGGCCTGGGATTAAAATCGCCGGTTCTGGAGAGTGATTTCAATTTATTGGGAAAGAAGAAGCTTTCGGTTTTCAACGACAAGCATCCAGCCCCATCGGGTGATCAGACGGGTATGTCTCATGAGAAGGCCTTGAACCGCTGGTGGGCCGAGGATTCGGATAAGCAGATCAACGCTTTGTTAAATCCCAAAACGGAAGAGGAGTTTGCTAAGACCAAGGATGTGATCGGAGGAGCGCTCGATGTCATGATTGGACGAAAACTTCCGGCGAAAGGAGAGGCGAACTATGAATTGGTCAGCAAAGAGGCTCGTGATGGTTTTATGGAACTCTGCGGGCTTGTTCAAAACACAAAGCATGGCGAAGAAATCCCCGCATCGTTTTTGTATCCACTCGGGAATTGGCAAGGGCACGTTGTTATCTGGTTGTCGCCGGATGGAAAGAGCGGGATTTTCAAAAAGGGAGCAGAGCCGAAAGACGATGTGCGTAAACTTCTCGAAAGTGGAATCGCCGTGATGGGTTTGGATCTGTATGGCCAGGGCGACTTCTTGAATGCGGAGAGTTTGGCCAAATCCAAGGGAGCCAATCCTGTACTAATCTATTCAAAAAATCAGAATGCAAAGTTGCCCGCCGATAGCTGGCAACGATCTCCGGTTTACTACTATGGCTACAACCACAGCACCTTCGCGCGTCGCGTTCATGATGTGCTGACTGCGGTGGCATTTGCGCAGCATAGCGAAAACTATGACGTGAAGGAAATTTCCCTGGTCGCTCCGAAGGGTGCCGGGCATTGGGCGGCAGCGGCTCGGGCCGTGGTCGGAGGAGGGGTGATTCAAAAAGCCTGGATCGATACGAGTGGGTTTAGTTTCGCCAATCTGAAAAACCACTGGGACGCCAACTTCCTTCCAGGCGCGGTGAAGTATGGTGATATCGGCGGCCTTCTTACCCTGAATGCGCCCTTCGACACTGCCTTGCTCGATGCAGAGGTGCTGAGCGAATCGCTAAAGAAATTAGCAGTTATAACCGGAGGTAAAGTCTCCCCAAGGAGAGACCTCGTGGCCTATTTCTTGAAGTGATGATCGGCGAAGTTCATGAACTGAGTCCAGTCGAACGTCTCAATAGAGTGGCCTCCGTTGCGGATGTGGTAACCGACGTCTGACTTGATGATGGCTTTACCGGTTGGCGGAGATTCCTCGGATTCAAGGCCCTTTTTTCCAAGGAGTTTGTATACTGGGCTGGCGTGGTAGGCGGAAAGGTATTCTCCTCTGCCGTCTGCCCAGGTGTCCCCGACAGCGCTGTGAACGTAGACGGGGCGTGGAGCGATGCATGCGAGGAGCATATGTTGATCGACTGGAAGGTCGTCTTCGTTGTTGACGAATTTCCAGGCATTGCGACAAAGCCAGTAGGGGAATCGGGTGACCATTTTTTCGAGGGTCTCGCCTGATTTGCGTCGCCACAGAGCGGCGCCGGCGCAAGCGGATTGGGCAGAGATAGCGAGAGCGAAGCGTCGGTCCTGGGCCGCAGTCCAGAGAGTTGCCTTGCCCATCTTGGAATGCCCCATGATTGCGACACGTTTGGCGTCGATGTCTTTGTCGGTTTCG
>JAKMEV010000473.1:0-11111 GCA_022425785.1 Akkermansiaceae bacterium
ATGTAAACCTCTTCAGCATCGATCATATAGAGGGCCTCGCGCATGGAAGGCTCCTCTTTCCAAAAGCAACAATGCACCTCAGCGAAGAGCCCGCGCTTTCGAATCTCTGTGGCATGATCGAAATAAGGTGTTGAGGAGTCCGGATTTTCGGTCGATCCGTGACCCACGATCAGTAAAGCAGCCTCCGGCTTGGGAGAGAGCTTTGAAGAAAAATTCATGCCATCAGTCTACTTTGACTTGCCCAACGCGCAAGCGGGAGTGTGGATGGGGACGTGCTTTTTCAAAAACTTCTCGTTTGGCGTGACTCGCAGGCTCGTCCGGGGCCTGAGAATATGGCGATCGATGAATGGATCATGACACAGTTGGGAGAAGTGCCGATATTGCGACAATACCAATGGTCAGGCGATTGGGTGAGTCTGGGGTATTTCCAAAGTCTTCGGTCCGCGAAGATGATTTTTGGCTCTGCTTCAAAATATGTTCGGCGTTGGACCGGCGGCGGAGTGGTCGATCACCGGGACGATGCCACCTACTCGCTGATGATTCCTCGCTCCGGGCAACTTGCCTCGATAGGGGGATCCGAGAGTTACCGGCAGATTCATACCGCTCTGGCTCGCTGCCTCCTGGATCGGGGGCATTCCTGTGAGCTTGTCTTCCGTGATTCCGCGAGCAATTCCGTGGCTTGTTTTGATAAGCCGGTGGAATGGGATTTACTCTGCCAGGGTGAAAAAATCGCCGGGGCCGGCCAACGGAGAACCCGCCAGGGGATCCTTCATCAGGGAAGTGTCGCAGTGAAATCCTCTGATCTGAAGGGACTAGCAGGATTTTTGGCTCAGGAAGTGATCGACTGGACTCCCGAGATCAAGGGAAAGCTCAATCACCGCTACGAAAGTGACACTTGGACGGATCTGGTGCTCTAAGAGGTTGTCAATTGGGCGAAGTGGGGCGATTCTTTGGGCGTCTTGAGTCAGCAGACACAAACCCTCCGGCATTTCCTCGTCGCTCTCTTCGCGGCGCTGTGGATCCATGTTGGACTGATCTTCGTCTTTATTCTCCTTCTTATCTTCGATGTACTCTCCGGGAAGGAAATTGTGAGCGATGGGACTGAGAAGGAAATTCCACCCGAAGATGACATTTCCGAACTGGTCTTGACATTCGAAGAGGACCCGCCTGCAGAGATCGTTCCCATCGAAGAGGATGAAGAGGTCGCCCTGGAGACTCCCATCCCCGAACCCAACGAGAAATTTGCCCGAACTCGTGACAACCAAATGTCAGACGCACCGATCAAGGCGGAATTTATTGGAGAGAGGGACACTCGGGCCACCAGTGACGAGAAGGCCGTCGCCGGGGAGCGTATATCAGTCGCCCTCTCCGGCGAACTAAAGGAAAGGAGGGACAATCAGACCTTCAACTCAACCTTCTCAGATGGTGACGCCTCTGGAAATGAAACGTCCGAGATCAACACCGAAGAGATCGATGCCGGCAAGGATCAAAAGACCGAGGATGCAAGTGAAGCATCGAACAAGGAAATGACGCCGGAGAAAGAGCTCGTTTCGAAAGATAAGACGGAGGACTTTGTTGATCTTGATGCCGTGACCAAGACCATCGAGGACGCAATGGAGAGAGACAAGAAGGCGGCGAACACCGACTCCGAAATGAAGCCAACAGTCAAAGTTGTTCAGAAGAAAAAGGCTGCCAGTCGCGATGGTGGGTTCAACAGCCAAACGTCGAAGACGATGGTGAAAGGTGTCTTGAGCGCAAAGGGCATCGGCGCACTCAACGTCAAGAATTCCGCTGTCGGCACCTACGGATCCCATATTTTTAAGGAAATCGAACGCGAGTGGCAGATGGGGAACTACAAGTATCGATCTCTGATATCGCCGGGCCAAATCACCCTGTATTTTGTGGTAAACAAGGAAGGACAGGTGTCCCGGCAACGACAGGTGGAAATGAGAGGGGCCTCCGGAACCCAGTGGGGGATTGTCTTGAATTCTGTAACCGCCGCGAAAATCCCGCCCATGTCCAAGGATGTGATCAAAGAACTCGGGGGCGAAGACCTCGAACTCACCATGGGCTTCACCTATAATTAACCTTCTTATGAACTTCACCGAGGCACTCACGACGACCTGGAAATTTTTCAGCGAAGGAGGCATCTTTATGCTCTTCCTTGCGCTTTGCTCATTGGTTGCGATCACCGTAATCATCATGAAATTCCTTTCCTTAAAAAGAGAACAGATCCTTCCGCCACACCTCGAGAGTGAGGTCGAGAATTTCGAAGAACATCTCGAAAAAGACACCTTGGGCGAGTTGCAAACAGAATTTGAGCGCGGCGAAAATGCCTTGGCCCGGCTTTGCACCGTTGCTATCAGCAATGCCGGACGCACCCAGGGTGAAGTGCAGGAAGCGGTGCAGTCCTCTGCCCGGGAGGAAATTGTCCGCATGAATTCGGGGATGCCGGTGCTCGATGTCATTATCACCATCGCTCCCTTGCTGGGACTCCTCGGTACTACCAGCGGACTCATGACCGTCTTCGGAGACCTCGATGACAAGGACACCATTAGCCGGGGAATCGCCGTCGCTCTGAGCACCACAATTGTCGGTCTCGCCATCGCGGTTCCCGCGGTGATCGCCCAGAGTTACTTCACCCGACGTATCGAAACGATGGCAGCCAGGCTGGAAGTCCTTTTGGGGAAAGTGGTTTCAGCTTGTCACCAGCACGTCTTTTTCCGCGATAAGTAACTAAGAGGCCTGTGGAATTCTACCGTCCAAAAAAGAAGTCGCCGATGGTTCCGATCGTTTCCTTGATCGACATTCTCGTCACCTTGCTCTTCTTCCTAATCGTCACGATGCGGGATTTTGAAAAGAAGGAAGCCAAGATCCCACGTCCCGAAATCAAGGTCAGCCTACCCAGCGCCAATTCCCTGAAAGTGGAAACCGTTACCGCCCAGCGAACAGTGCTCTCGCTCAGTCCGGCCGGTGAGGCCGAAATTGATGGGCTCAGAGTTCCCGATGGCTTTCTCAAGGAATACCTGATAGGAAACCGTGACAATCGCCCCGGCCTCAAGCTCGCCTTACGAGCCGATGAAGCTTGCCCGTGGGGGAGGATCCTTGCAGCTCACAGCGCGGCATTGCAAGCCGGCTACGGCGACGACGAAATCATTTACCGAGTAAAAAAACCTCAACCAGCTGAAGAGACCTCCAATGATCCTTGAAATCACGCAATACGGAAATCCCATTCTTCGTAAAAAATGCCAACCGGTCACTGAAGTGACGGATGAAATTAAAGAGCTGGCGGATGACATGGTGGAAACCATGGTCAGCGCCCAAGGCGTGGGCTTGGCCGCACCCCAAATTGACCGGGATCTCCAACTTGCCATTGTCGACGTCTCGCACGACCCGGAATGCATCAGCTATCTGCGGGTCGACGGGGTGGATGCCACTCTCGAGGACCTCATGCCGCTCACCTTTATTAATCCGGAGCTTGAATTTGGTTCCGATAAGGAAGCTTCGACAGAGGGTTGCCTCAGCATCGATGGGATCAACGCGCCGGTAAAACGACCCATCGAGGTGAAAGCCACCCTCGAGTTGCTGGACGGCCGCACCATTGTAGTTGAGACCGACGGATTGCTTTCCCGTGCGATCCAACATGAAACCGACCATCTTAACGGAATTCTATTCACTGACCGTCTTTCGACAGCTTCCAAGGTTTCCATCCGTAGAAAACTCAAACGTCTGACTCACAAAGACCGTTACTAATACCGCGTCATGTCCAACGATCCATCCAACTCCGACACTCCTTTTGGGGAGATCGATTCCCCGAAAAAGAAACAATTCCCATTCAGCGTGGCTTCCAATCCCAAGGCGGGGGCGAAGGCTGCTGCAGCTGCCGCCAGCGTTCGCTCCAATCTCATGGAGCCTGACGAGGATTTCGCTGCTCCACCGGTGCATCGCTTGAAAACACCGGAACAAGTCGCCAAGGAGCCTTTGGGAGATCTCCCTGACATCGATGACTTCGCCGCACCTCCAAAAAAGTCGACCCTCCCTACTCCCGGAGGCGAGATCCCCCAATTAGTGTTGAAAGCGATTTTTGGCGTATCCGAGGAAATGGACCGGAGCGAGATCCTTCTTCGAGCCAGGGCACTCCCAAATATCAAGAGCGTTAATCTGGTAGGCCGGCCTGAAAGCGAGGCCATCGCAGTCCTTCAAAAGAGTATCGGCGCTTTGGGCTTGGGAGACGAATCACTCACGCTTCGGGTTGGGGATAGTGATATCGATTTCATCAAGGAAGAAGGCGTCACCCTGGCTGTGCTCACCAATGGAGGATACGCTGCCGGAATTCGAGAAACCCTCATTATTGTGGCTCGCGAATTGGCTCGTTTGGTTTAAGAAACTTGAGCGATGGGAAAGTGGCTCGTCCGCATTGATGTTGGTGGCACCTTCACCGATGGATGGGCACGGTCGCCGGAGGGCGATGAAATCCGCTGCAAAGTCCTTTCCTCTGGGATTGTTCGAACTCGGGTCGCTGCTCTCGATGGAGATTGGATTGACTGCGGGCGTCCGCTTTCCCGGCACTCCATAGGACTCGAAGGCTTCACCTTGAAGTCTGGAGGCCTCGTTCTCGACTGCAATCCTCTTGAAGGGAGATTGAAGCTCGATCGAATTGCCTCCATTGGAGAAACGCTCGAGCTCGTCAGCGGAGAAGATGCACCATTGGTCGCTGCGAGAATTCTGACTGGAACAGCTGTTGGTAAAACATTTCCCGAGATGGACCTGCGGGTCGCCACTACTCGGGGTACCAATGCCTTACTCGAAGGCAAAGGGGAACCAGTGACCTTGATCACGAGTCGAGGATTTGAATCACTACTGGAAATCAGGGATCAACGAAGGCCGGACCTTTTCGAATTAGCACCAGCTCCCAAGATCCCGGTAATCAAAAAGGTGATCGGGATTCCGGGACGGCTTGATCGGGAAAGTCGAGAACTGGAGAAGCTCGAACTGAATTCGCTCGAATCATTAGGCGCCTCCAATGTGGCCCTCGCGCTTATCAATGCCGATACCGCTCCCACTCACGAAAAGATGGTAGCCGAAGAGTTACGTCAGCGGGAGATTGAGGTGAGTGCCTCTCACGAGCTCTCTCCGGTCATTCGCTTCTGGCCTCGCACCGAAACGGCAGTCGCCAATGCCTACCTCGCTCCCGTGATGGGTGCCTTCATCAAAGAGCTCTGCAAGACGCTCCCTGAGACTCAGCTTTCATTAATGACGAGTGCCGGTCAGCTGAAGCAGGCGGATGAATTTCGCCCTATCGACAGCCTCCTAAGCGGCCCGGCCGGAGGGGTCGCGGGAGCATTGGCCTTGGCCCAATCTGCAGGGCTCGATCAAGTCCTTACCTTTGATATGGGCGGAACTTCCACCGATGTCGCGAGGATAGCAGGGGAAGCGGGTTATCGCTACGAGCAGGAAATCGGCCCAGTTAGGGTGCTTGCGCCTGCTGTAAGTATCGAGACCGTCGCGGCGGGTGGAGGATCGATATGCCAGTGGCGCAACGATGGCCTTGAAGTGGGGCCGGAGAGCGCTGGATCAGATCCTGGACCAGCTTGCTATGGACGTGGCGGTCCCTTAACTGTAACGGATGTTAACCTCCTGCTCGGTTTCATGGATGAATCGAAGGCCGGGATCCCCATAGACCGACAGTCCGCCCAGGATCGACTGGATGAACTCACTTTGGAAATCGGAGATCATATCGATCAAGAGGAGCTTCTAAAAGGCTTGCGACAGATTACCATCGAACACATGGCTGAAGCTCTTCGTCTGGTCTCAACCCGCGATGGCTACGATTGTCGTGATCATGCTCTGATCGCATTCGGAGGAGCCGGCCCCCAACATGCTTGTGCTCTCGCTGAGGAACTTGGTATTCGCCGTATTTTAATCCCCTCTGACGCCGGACTCTTGAGTGCCTGGGGATTGCATCAGGCCGGAAATCGCGAATTGCGGACCAAACAAATTCTCAAGCCGCTCGATGATTTCCTAAAAAATTTCCCGTCGATGATCGAAGAGCTGGGGAAGGGTGGGACCGTCGCGCGATGCCTGCACGAACTTCGTTTACAGGGCCAGGATTCCTGCCTTGAGATAGAAACTGAGCCCGATTGTTCTTTTGCCGAATTGGTCACGCTATTTGAAACCCGCTATCGCCTCCTCAATGGAGATGCCCTTCCTCCGGGACGAAAGATTGAGTGGGTCACCGCCCGCGTCGAATTAACCGGGGAAAGCCCTGAGATTCCCCGGGAACAGTTTGATGGAGGACGCCTCTTTGAGGAAGCCTCCTTGGAACAAGATGCCTTCTCAACCATGGTGATCGAAGCCGGGTGGAGAAAGCGTCAGGGTTCCCGAGGATCAATTTTGCTCCAGCAGGAAGCGACTCAGGAAACCCAACCCCAGAGCATCTTAGTCGTCGAAGAAGAGCTCTACCGCCGTCGATTTGAAAGCGTTGTCGAAGAGATGGGGATTCTTCTGAAGCGGACCGCACTCTCCACAAATATTAAGGAGCGACTGGATTACTCCTGCGCCTTGCTGGATGCCCGGGGCTTTCTGGTGGTCAATGCTCCGCACATTCCAGTACACTTGGGGGCGTTGGGTTTATGTGTGCGGGAGGTATCGAAAACGCATCAATGGGCCGCGCACGAAACCATCGTGGTAAATCATCCCGGCTTTGGCGGATCACATCTGCCCGATGTCACCGTGATCAGCCCGATCTTCGCTCAGGAAACGCTCATCGGCTTCGTCGCCAACCGCGCTCATCATGCTGAGATCGGCGGAAAAACTCCCGGCTCGATGCCGCCTGATGCCCAGTGTCTGGCTGAGGAAGGAATTGTGATTCCTCCAACCCTTTATTCTGAAATTGGCGAAGGTTTTTTTGCGGAATCCAGAATGCCGCCCGACAACGAAGCGGACCTGGCAGCACAGGTCAACGCAAACCAATTCGGGGTCAAAGCAATGCAAAAATTGGCTCTTTCAGGGAATGTCTCTGGTTACATGAATGCGCTCTATGAACGCTCGGCCGCAATCCTTCGCCAAAGTCTGGCTGGATTGGAAAAGTGTTCAGCCGAGGACAAGCTCGACGACGGATCAGTCATCAAAGTCGTAATTTCCGGTGGCGAAAAACTAGCCGTTGATTTTCGCGGCTCCGCGTCGACCCATCCAGGTAATCTCAACGCAACTCCGGCCATCGTGCGCAGTGCGGTCTTGTATGTGCTCAGACTTTGGGTTGGGGAGGATCTACCGCTCAACGAAGGCTTGTTGGCGTCAGTGGACATCATCACGGAGGAAGGGATTTTGAACCCACCGCTCACCAGCGATCCTGAAAGCTGCCCCGCCGTGGTCGGAGGAAATGTCGAAACCAGCCAGCGCATCGTTGATGTATTACTATCTGCACTTAGCATTCAGTCTAATGGACAGGGGACGATGAACAATTTCCTTTTCGGGAACGAACGATTCGGCTTCTACGAAACGATGGGGGGTGGTGCGGGCGCGGGGCCCGGATGGGATGGGCGAAGCGCCTGTCACGTCCACATGAGCAATACCGCCATCACCGATGTCGAAATTCTTGAAGAGCGATATCCGGTTCGCGTTCGAAAATTTGGAATCAGGAAAAATTCCGGAGGCAGGGGAACCTGGCAGGGCGGTGATGGTTTGATCAGGGAGATCGAGTTTCTCGAGGAAATGACTGTTTCATTGCTAACCCAGCGGCGAACAAAAAAACCGCATCCCAATGGGAAGTCAGGAAGACAAATGATCTTCCGAAACGACAATTGGGATCAACTCCCCGGAGTTTGCTCCGTTGAAGTGGAGCCCGGCGACCGCATTCGGATCGAGACTCCTGGCGGGGGCGGATGGTCTTGAGCCGTTCTCCTTCTTGCCAGCGGCCCAGAGCTGGCTATAGTCCGCCCATGAGTGACGAAAAACCTCAGATTACCGCTTACCTGAAAACCTTTTGTGGATGGAGCGAGGGTGTGCGCGCCATCATGCGCAAGTATGAGATTTCTTTCGAAGAGAAGGACATCATCAAGAACCCGGCCTTCCGTTGGGAAATGGAGCAAAAGACCGGCCAACCACTGTCACCCTGCGTAGAAGTAAATGGTGAGATGCTCCCCGATGTCAGCGGCGAAGAAGTTGAGGCATTCCTTCTCGAAAAGGGCCTCGTAGTGTCCAGTGAAACCGAGCCCGATGCGCCCATCGATTCATCTTGCTCACCCGAGCAACACGAACGTCAGGCCCGGGCTGATGCCGAGGCAAAAGGCCAACCAGGCAAGATCGTTTTCCTGGACTAATTTCTTCAATCAAATTCACTTCAAAAAGAAAAGCACCGCAGATTTTACTGCGGTGCTTTTTTGTGATTTCTGTCTGTGAAAAGCCTAGTCTTCCAACTGCCCAACCGAGGCCTTCTTCGCAGGAGAGACCGCAGCCTCCAGATTGGCATCGAGAAGCTCCTGACGCAAGTTGCTGCCGCGGGTTTTACTCCAGAGGTAAACAACGGGAGCGGCGATAAAGATCGAGGAATAGGTTCCTACGATCACGCCGACCATAATCGCGAAGGAAAAGTCCTTCAAAGCAGCTCCACCGAAGATAAAGAGTACAAGAACAGCGACAAAGGTTGTGACCGAGGTCAGGATGGTTCGTGAGAGCGTCGCGTTGATGGCGATGTTCATGACATCCTTAATGTCGCCTCGCTTCGAGCGGAGAGTTTCTCGAATCCGGTCGAAGACCACAATGGTGTCGTTAATGGAATAACCGGCAATGGTCAGGAAGGCACCCACGTGAATGAGAGAGAGCTCCGTGCCCCAGATCACCACGACTCCGATACAAATGATGATGTCGTGGAAGAGAGCGGCAAAGGCGCCGATCGCAAAGGAGAATTCGAATCGGAGACTGATGTAGAGCAGAACCGCCACCAAACCAAACAGGAGCGCGTAAATTGAGTTCTTCAGGAACTCGCTACCGAGAGCAGCGTCGATGGTCTCGTTGGTGATCTCGATTTTAAAGCTATCTCCGTCTTTCTCGCCGAAGAGCGCGATGTCCTTGCGAAGTTCCTCTTCGATCTTCTCCAGGTCCTTGCTATCACACTTCACCGTAATGACACCACCATCACCATTCGGAACGGTCTCCAACTGGGCAATGGCATTCTTGGTAAGAGTAAGATCGCGGTAGGACTCCCGAACTTCTTCAGCCGTGACCTCCTGATCTTTTTCAAGCTGAATCGTAATGATGCTACCACCGAGAAAGTCAATTCCCAGAGATGAATCACGCTTGGTGCCAACCGTGATGAGTGAACCAATGACGAGAAGAGCCGAGAGCAGGAAGGCTACTTTCCGCTTATCCATGAAATTGATCGTCCTCTCAGGAATGAGGTTGAGGAAAGAGAGCTTCTTTATCTTACCCCCCTTGTTTCCCCAAAAAAAGAAGACGCGGGTCACCAACAAGGCGGCAAACATTGAGGAAAGAATTCCAATCGTCAGCGTGATGGCGAAACCTTTCATCTGGTCGGACGCACGCCAGAGCAGAATGAGAGCAGTTAGCAGGGTTGTGATGTTGGCGTCGAAGATCGCGGTAAAGGCTTTTTCGTAGGCCGCCTTGAGCGCGTTCCCCAGCGATTTACCGCCGGACATCTCTTCCCGTAAGCGTTCGTAAATGAGAACGTTGGCGTCAACTGCGACACCAATTGTCAAAATGATTCCCGCAATCCCAGGGAGAGTAAAGGTCGCTCCAAACATCGCCATGGCTCCGAAAAGAATGAGGATATTCACACAGAGTCCAGCCAGTGCGACAATTCCAGCGAAGCGATAGTAGATGAGGACAAAGATAAGAGTCAGAATAAGACCGGCAATGGCTGCGGTGATACCCTGGCGAACGACGTCTGCTCCGTAGCGCGGCGTCACCGTCCGCTCGGAGAGAATCTTCAAGCTGTTACGAAGCGGGTTGTTGAGCGCGAATACGATCTGGCGGACCTCCTCTTGTCCATCAAGCCCTGAGATCACAAAATTGCGGCTGAGGTTTGCTTGAACGGTCGGAGCAATCAATCCTTCTCCGTCCAGAACGATGGCCATCCGGTCCACTCCTTTGGTCATTTGTTCAGTAACGTTGCGGACTCGCTTTCCGCCGTCCGAAGTCAGCAAGACACTCAAGACACCGTATTGTCCCGGGACCGCACTGGCGGTCTGAACCTTGTCACCGCCAACGATATTACGGCGGGAGAGCAACATGGGCTGCTCACCAATCTTCTTGTTATCATCATCTAGGATGGGGAAGGTGTAGAGCTTGAAGCCCGGAGGAGATGCCTCTCCGGCTTTAATCTGAGGCGCCAGAGAACTACTCTGAGGGTGCACTTCTTTCAGCTCAAGCTTAGCCGTCCGTTCGATGATATCGCGCACCCGGTCACTATCACCGGGTTCGATACCGGGCATTTCGATGATGATCCGATTCTCACCAAGTGGCTGCATCAAATTATCTGCCAGTCCGCTCCCGTTGAGACGATCGGACAGAGTCGAAATCACCTGTTGCACCGCCTCTTCGCTAACGGGAAGTTCTTTTCCTTCCTCGTTGGTCGATGGCTGAATCTCCACGATAAAAGAAGATCCACCAACAAGATCGATTCCACCTTTGAGCTTCTTGTTGGGCGGATAGATCGCGGCGACACAGAGGAGGATCACAAGAGCGATGGCACCTGTTCCAACGTTACGCTTTCGACGATCGATTTCGGTGGCGACATACCAGAAGATAAGGCCAACGATGGCGATACCTGCAAGAACGACGATGAGTGGGCTGTGGGATAGGTCCATGGGAATTGCAGAAAGAGATTGGGAAGTTTTTTAGGGCCGACCTGAATAATGTTGGCTGAGTGCCCTGGAGCGGGCGGAAAAAGTAGAAAAGAAACGGAGATTAGTCTTGGGATTTTTCTTCCTCAACGGGAGTCTCCTCGGCGTTCTTGGAATCCTTGCCGGCTTTATTAACGACCTGAATCGAGGGTTTTTCGAATTTCATGAGCGCGCCCTCGGAAGTCACCTTGAGGGTGACGGTCTTGTCGGAAACGTGATGTACCAGCCCGTGAATGCCTCCGGTGGTAA
>JAKMEV010000474.1:0-5023 GCA_022425785.1 Akkermansiaceae bacterium
GGGCGTACCAAACCGGCATTTTCTCAGGATGCCTTTTCCTCGTCGACACTTTCTAAAAAACACCACGGCTCTCGGACTTGCCGGATCGCTTGGCTTCAGCGTGAAACTCGGGGCTGCCCCTGCGGCGACGATTCTTGAAACAAAGACGATCAGCCAATTGCCGAATCTATATCACGGTTGGCCAACGCTGACCCGGAGGTCAAACGGGCAGCTTCTTGTCGTGTGTTCCGGGGGACGGGAGCAACATGTGTGTCCTTTTGGACGGGTCGAAATGCAGCGGTCGGATGACGATGGCAAGACGTGGACCTTTCCACGGACGCTCCTCGATGGTCCGATCGATGACCGGGACGCCGGAGTGATGGAGACGGCTAAAGGGACACTTCTCGTGACGACATTTACCTCTCTCGCCTACGCCAGCCATCTGCCCAACGACGGTCGTCGCGCGCGCTGGTTGGCGGCCCATCAACGGATCCCGGAAAAGGAGCGTAACAAGGAACTTGGAGAATGGATGATCCGTTCCACCGATGGCGGCATCACCTGGTCCGAGCGCTATTCCACCATCGTCAATAGCCCGCACGGACCGACGCAACTTTCCGATGGCAGGCTTCTTTATGCTGGCAAGAAACTCTGGCACGAGGGAGAGGAAATCGGCGTTTGCGAGTCCCGCGATGATGGCAAATCCTGGCAATGGCTGGCTGGAATCCTAACCCGCCCGGGCGATAACCACCAAGACTACCATGAGCTTCATGCCATCGAAGGGGCCGAAGGCAGGCTCATCGTTCACATCCGAAATCACAATAAGGCCGACCATCGGGAAACCCTCCAAAGTGAATCCAAAGACGGCGGAAAAACCTGGTCCATGCCAAGGTCGATCGGAGTGTGGGGGCTTCCTTCATTTTTGACCCGGCTTCGCGATGGACGTCTCTTGATGAGTTACGGTCATCGTCGCAAGCCATTTGGAAACCAAGCTCGCGTGAGCGATGACCACGGCAAATCCTGGTCGGAGCCCGTGATCATTTCCGGCGATGGCGCATCAGGCGATCTTGGCTATCCCAGCACTGTCGAACTCGCGGACGGCACCTTGCTTACCGTCTGGTATGAACAGCTTGCATCGTCCAAGTTCGCGGTGTTGCGTCAGGCCCACTGGAAGCTTGCATAGGCTTTCAAGGTGGGAGCTTTGCAAGAGGTTCCGGAGATGTCAGAGTGTGTTCGTGGTCCAATTGATACAGCGAGCCAGATTCCAATGTCGCGGATTGGTCGCATGGATCTTTGTTGGGATCATCGTGCCTTCGCATCAGACGCAGAGTTGAAACCAATCGCTGGGAAAGATCGTTAGATTTCATTGCCTAAGGCAGTATTGCGTCAAAGACTCCACCTATGTTTTCCAAAGCCCTCCTTCCTTTTCTCTTTCTCCCGCTCCTTGTTCGTGGTGCGGATCGTCCCAATGTCGTCCTGATCATCTGCGATGACCTCAATGACTACGTCGAAACCCTTGGCGGCCATCCCCAGGCCAAGACGCCCAATATGAAGCGGCTGATGGATCGCGGGGTGTCGTTCACCCAGGCTCATTGCAATATCCCGATCTGCAATCCTTCGCGGGCCAGTATGGTTTTCGGTCTCTATCCTCACACCTCGCAACTCTTCGGATTTGAAAAATGGCAAACCAATGCGGTTTTTAAAAACTCGCGCACCTTCATGGATCACTTCCGGGCCAATGGATACCACACTCTGGGAACGGGAAAGATCATGCACAGTGGGGAGCGGAAGGAATGGGTCGAATACGGGAACGATGCAGATTACAGCCCGCTGGCGCATCGTGATGGGAAGAATGTAGCGCATCCGGATGTTCCTTCTCCCTTCCGCGATGATTTCGAATCGATCGATGGCTCCTTTGGTCCTCTGAAAAAAGTGAAAGCTCCCTTCAGCTGGAAGAGCGGGACCTGGCGGAAGCTGGAAGATTTCAAATACAATTCCGAAGAGGATCGTGATCTCACTGCAGATGAAAAAAATGGCCAATGGGCGGTTGAGAATCTTAAGTCGCTTGCGCAGTCCAAAAAGCCCTTCCTGATGGGCGTGGGATTTATTCGTCCGCACACACCCTTGATTGTGCCACAGAAATACTTCGATCGCTTCCCGCTGGAGTCAATCAAGCTTCCGGTGATCAAGCGGGGCGATGTCGAGGATACCTTTAAGCGAACGGTTGGCTCGAAAGAAGACGACCGAAGTGGTGACCGGGGTTCCAAAATCTATGACCAGCTCATTGCGTCCTATGGAGGTGACCGGGAACTCGCCTTGAAGAAATTTATTCAAGCCTACCTCGCCTCGGTCGCTTCAGTGGACGATCTGATCGGCGAGATTCTTGATACCATTGAGGAGAGCGCTTTGAAGGAGAACACCATTGTGATTTTGACCTCCGATCATGGATGGGGCATGGGCGAGAAAGATTACCTCTATAAGAATTCACTCTGGCAGGAAAGCACCCGCGTGCCTCTCGTTATCTCCGCACCGGGATTGACCAAGCCCGGCATTTGCGGGCAGCCGGTGAGCTTGATCGATCTTTACCCCACCTTGGTTGATTTATGTGACCTTCCTAAAGAGACTGGCAAGAATGCCAAAGGCCGACCGCTGGACGGGCATTCCCTCAAGCCTCTGCTTGCCAAGCCTGACGGCGGGTGGACTGGTCCGGCTGCCGTTCTTACCGCGATGTATAAGTGGGCTGATTACTACGACCCTGCGGAACAGAACTACGCTCTGCGCGATAAAGAATGGCGCTATATTCGATACGAGAACGGAAAAGAAGAACTCTACCATGTCGCCGAAGATCCTCATGAGTGGACGAATTTGGCCTTGGATTCAAAGCACGAAGCGACGTTGTTCTCCTATCGTGAGAGCTTGTTAAAGCGGATTCCCAAATCAATTCCCAAACCGGAAGTGACAGCCGACGAATGGAAGGACCGCTATTTTAAGAGGCATCCAGAGGCGGACACCAATAAAGATGGCAAGCTGACTTGGGCGGAACACAAAGCCCATAAGAAACTCAAAGCGAAGAACTAATCATGACGAAAGTCCTTTCCCTCTTAACCCTCGGCCAGTTGATGGTCGGGGCCGCCGAAAAGCCGAATCTGATCGTCATCATGACGGATGACATGGGCTATGCCGATGTGGGCTTCAATGGCTGCAAGGACATTCCCACGCCGCACATTGATTCGATCGCTAAAAACGGGGTGAAATTCACCTCGGGTTATGTGGCCTATTCGGTGTGTGGTCCCAGTCGGGCGGCTTTCATGACGGGGCGTTATGGACAGCGCTTTGGTTTCGAGCGCAACCCGCAGTATCAACCGAAAGATGAGAACATGGGGCTTCCTTTTAACGAGTCGACCATCGCCGATACTTTGGGCAAGGTGGGTTATCATTCCGGGGTAATTGGGAAATGGCATCTCGGAGCGACCAAAAAACATCATCCGATGAAACGGGGATTTCAGGAATTCTACGGGCATCTCGGAGGAGGGCATCAATACATGCCGGAAGAACTCAAGCTCAAAGACAGCTACGCGGTTGAGACGGAATCGGAAAGTTATCGCACTTGGATTATGAAGAATCATGAACCGGTCCCTCCCCGGAAATATCTCACCGATGACTTTTCGGACGAGGCCGTCGGGTTCATCGAGCGAAATCACGAGAAGCCCTTCTTTCTATTCCTTTCCTACAATGCGCCGCATGGTCCATTGCAGGCGACTCCGGAATATCTCGCCCGCTTTCCGGATATTCAGGACAAGAAGCGCAAAACCTACGCCGCCATGGTGAGCGCGGTTGACGATGGGGTTGGCCGTGTTCTCGCGACTCTTCGTGAGAAGAACGTGGAGAAAAATACCCTCGTCTTTTTTCTTTCAGACAATGGCGGCCCCACGACCAAGAACGGTTCTGACAACGGCCCGCTCCGCGGGAACAAAGGTGATGCCTGGGAAGGTGGCTTCCGGGTTCCCTTCGCGGTTCAGTGGCCTGGCGAATTCCCAAAAGGAAAGAGTTATGATCATCCGGTGACTTCGCTCGACATCTGCGCGACCATTGTGGAATTGAGCGGTGCCAGTATTGCCAGGGAACGTCCTCTCGATGGCGTGAATCTCAGCCCGTATTTGAAAGGAGAGAATGCCAATCCTCCCCACGAGGGGATCTTTTTACGCAAGTTTGATTCTGGAATGACGGCGGCTCGAAGTGGTGACTTTAAATTTGTTTCCTTCAATAAATCCGGAGTGACCTCGGTGCATAATCTTGCGAAGGACCTTGGGGAGAAGGACAACATTCTTGACCAGTCGTCGGAAGAATTGGCGAAACTCAAAGGGCTTTGGAATGATTGGAACAAGGACAACATTGATCCGGTCTTTCTGGGTTTGATTCACACGGAAGCGTGGAAGAAGAGGTCAAAAAAGACCAAGGCTGGAAAGGAAAATTCCGCAGCCTGGAAGGCTACTTATTTCAAGAAAAACCCGGAGGCCGATGCTAATAAGGACGGTGAGTTGAGTTGGGACGAATACAAGGCCCATAAGAAAACCAAGCCTCCTAAAAATTAAAGAGGCAGGGGAAAGCTTGTTCAATTGCTTGTCCGGGTCCGCCGAAGGAGCAATGCGATCAGGCGTTGTCGGGTGTGACGGAGGTTGAGGAGGCAGGGAAAATTGAGTAGGACGGCGTAGCTGAGAATGATCAGATTAGCGGGGAAGGGGTTCCAGACAATGAAGCTTGAAATGACGAGCCACTGGAGCCAGTGGGCAAGTTCTCCGCGGCGGGTTTCGGCGATGAATCGCCTGAGGTAGCCTTCGTCGAGGGAAGTCAGATGGGCTTTGGGAAATCCGCTGAACCAAGGAGCGGCGTCGGGGAGAAGTTGTTTCCAGTGACGGATCAAAAAGAGGCGCTTGAAGATGGGATTGGGAGTGCTGGACGGGGGGAGTTGCCGGTGAAACACCCGGCGGGGGATTTGTTCGCACAGCCAGGAGATGGCGAAGTGGGCCAAGGGGATGCCGAGGCAGTT
>JAKMEV010000566.1:0-3414 GCA_022425785.1 Akkermansiaceae bacterium
AACTCCAGCAGACCTTTCTTAAAATCATCAGCGGTGGTTTGAAGAATCCGACCTTCAAGAAAGGCCTCCCGAAACTCAGGGAATGTTAGCGTTTTGTCCTTGCCTGATTGATCAGACATGAAGGCAAAGTAGATAATCGCGATCGCGATGGTAAATAGGATGATCACCTTCCAGTTCACGCCGCCCTCAGGAGTAGGACTTTGTGGCGATTTCTTTGAATTCGGTGGCTCAGGTGGCTGTTGCTCAGACATGATAAAATACCGCCAGCCCAGAGGCTGCTTTTTCCGGTGCGGAACGCTAACCCAAGAAAACGGAATGGAAATTCCTTTTTTCGGGAATTCAAGGCAAAGAAAACCCGCCAGACCGGAGTCGGGCGGGTTTTGAAGGTTATTTTTAAAGAGGAGTCCTATTCCCCTTCTTTGGTTTCAGCACCAGTGTCCTCAGCTTTCACCTCGGGAGTCTTGGCGGCGGCCTCTTTTTTGGCGGCGGCTTTCTTCGCTACTTTCTTGGCAGCTGCCTTCTTGGCTACTTTTTTAGCGGCTGCTTTTTTAGCGGCCTTCTTAGCTGCCTTCTTAGCTGCCTTCTTGACGGCCTTTTTAGCAGGCTTTTCGTCCTTGGGAGCGGCTTTCTTGATCGCAGCATTTGCTTTAGCCTGCTCGTTCTTCCGCTTGAGATATTGGCTTCTCCGGCGGCGCTTCAGTCGTGTTTTAAGATTCTGGCCCATAATGGTAGGTGGGGAGGGCTTAGGCAGAGAGACGTCGATGATCAAGCGAAAAGGACGGGCAGTTCTTGATATTCCAATTCCCCTGCCCTTTTCTCTGCCCATGGCAGGCCTGATTATCAAACCGCGCGCCCGAATTTTCCACGGACACGAATGGGTTTATGCATCCGATATCCAAAAAACCTTCGGAAATCCAGAGCCTGGAGATCTAATTACCCTGAAGGACTTCAAGGATCGCCCGCTCGGCTGCGGTATTTACAATCCTAACTCCCAAATCGTCGCCCGACGCATCTCCCGGAGACTTCAAAAGCTGGATCAGGAGTTTTTCACCCGACGAATCGGTCAGGCCATTGCCTATCGCCAGAAAATCCACATTGATCCCGAGCTCTGCCGCCTTGTCTGGAGTGAATCCGACGGACTACCGGGCATCATTGTTGATAAATATGGCGATCACTTGGTTCTTCAAACGACCACTCTGGCAATGGATCAGCGTAAAGAACTTATCTCAAAGGCATTGATTGATCTCTGTAATCCCGCATCGATCACACTACGCAATGATTCCTCAATGCGGAAAGCCGAGGGTCTAGAGAATGAAATCAGAATGCTCCACGGCAGCCACCCCGAGCTTTTCACAGTCGAGCATCAGGGATCCATCTTCGAAATTGATCCCGCCAACGGCCAAAAAACAGGTCTCTTCCTTGACATCATGGACAGTTATAGCCGCGTGGCCGAGCTGGCAAAGGGCAAGAAAGTCCTCGACGTTTTCTGCAACCAAGGCGGCTTCGGTCTCGCCTGCATGAAAGCCGGGGCGGAATCCGTGCTTGCAGTCGACATTTCCGAAGAAGCCACCGCCGCGACCAAGCGGAACGCCGAACTCACCGGAGTGAAAATCGAAACTGTTACCTCCAACGCCTTCGATTTCCTCCGAAGACACGAGGAAACTTACGATCTCATCATTCTCGATCCACCATCCTTCACGCGAAACAAGAAAACGGTCAAAGACGCGATGCGCGGATACAAGGAAATCCACCTCCGCGCTTTGAAGATGCTCAATCACGATGGCCAGGTCGCAACCTTCTGCTGCTCCCACCACGCTTCCCGCGAACTCTTCCTCGAGACGATTCAACGGGCCGCCATCGACGGCAAACGCACTCTTCGCACCATCCAGTCGCACAGCCAGCGGCTCGACCATCCAGTTATTACCACAATTCCAGAAACGGAGTATCTCAAAGGATTCGTCCTCGAACTCGCGCCTAATCGCTAAATGGGTGCTAAAGAAATCCTCATCTCAGCAATCGCCATTCTTGTCGCCTTTGGCGCCTATTTCCTATGGAAGAGCACTCCGGAACAGCAAATCAACGAGCGAATCGAATCGCTTGTTGAGGTCCTCGAGTATCGCAAGGTATCGCTGGACAACCGGGAAAACCGCCACGAAATACTGCGGGGAATTCTCGCCGAGACCGTAAGCTTCGAAGGCTCCCCTCCGGTCCCCGATGGTGAAACAGGGATCGACGCCATTATTAAGCGCCTCGATTTCCTCCACACCATGACGAGCTGGGTGGAGATCATCGAAACCGACCGGAAAATACTCCTTAAAAATGACACTGCCCAAGTCAGGCTCGATTGCGTGGTCAAAGCAGCCGCCGGCCAGCAATTCAAAACAAAGGAAAACTGGGTCATCATCCTCGATTTCGAAGTGATCGATGATGAATGGAAAATCGCTCACATCGATGCGACTTCCAAGGGGGAAAGTGCGGCAGCTGGCCTTTGATCCTAGAGATCAATCAAGGTAAAAGGGAGAATATCCCAGACTTTTTCTTTCGGATTCGTTCGCTCAATCCACTTCACCGTCTGGCCCGCCCAATCCCGCATAAGATTGCGATGCGCCTTATAATACTGAAATTTCGAAATCGACAAGGGTGAGGTTGGCGGCTTTTCCCGATCGGCAAACTTCGCAAGAACTTTCCCACTCTTCATCTCAATCACTCGCCCTTCAATCGCCATTGAGGGCCGGTTTAAAACTCCTCCACCAGGAATAAATTTCCCGATAAGTTCAACCACCGGACGAGATGCTGCCACCTCAACGATGTTAAGCTCGATGCCAAGAGCGCCGGCCTCTTTGCTCGGTTGATCAAGCACCCGCCATCCATTAGGCGATTCCGAAAATGCTGTCGCGAACTCAGACCTCAGTAATTGACTCAACATTTGAAGATCTGTCTTTTGACGCCCAGTAAGATTTCGGCTGCTCAATGCCATGTTACGTAACCTCGCCTTATGCAGAGCCACCGGGGCGAGATACACTTGACGATATTTGGAAAGCCCGGCGGAGGGATTCGTCCAACTCCGTTGATACGAAGTCGATTCATCTTTTGTCATCTTAGGAGGCTCCTTGAGAAACCCCGTCGGCTTTGCCGGAAAAGCACAGGACACAAGCGCGAACATCACACCCACCAACGCGGAGGCTCTTCTAATTATCGACAGCACAATTCTACTTCTCAGGGGGATTTTAAAAGAGTCAATCCTAACAGAAAAATTTTCCATATTCCTGCAGAATGCGCAAGCGGTCCAAAGCAGCCCCATTGTCCAAAATTTCGCCCGTCTTTCTGAAAGCATCGCCCATATCATCAGCCAATCCCGCACAGGCAATCGCGGCTGCCGCATTCAAACGGACAATGTCGCGCTTGGGCCCACGT
>JAKMEV010000036.1:0-3574 GCA_022425785.1 Akkermansiaceae bacterium
TCCGGAAGTTCGAGAGGTTCTTCCTCCAGCTCGGGTCGTAGTAGTTCGTCGCGAGGATCGGCGACGCCAAGCTATAAAATGCCGGTCGCACCGCCATCGCGTCAATCGATCCAGACTCGTCCAAGCACCCGTCCGTCCACACCGGCTCCACGCATTCAGTCCCCGCCATCGAGCCGACTCGAGGTTGCGAGGCAATCAAGTAGCCGCTCGATGCGAACCGTGCCCACCAGCGTGTCAACTTCACGAAGTTCCAGGAGCTCATCGTCCTCGCCTTCTCGTAGCAGCGCGGCAGGACGCAGCAGCAGTGGGGGACGGTCTGGTGGGCGGGGAGGCCAATAGGGCTGACACAAATAGCTCACTTAAACAAACCGAAGGTCCTGACAGCCTTCGGTTTTCCCTGTGTCAGGGGCGGAGCATCATTTTACAAAAGCGATACATACTTTGTCGCTTCCCTGGCAGCTTCTCTTTGGAGGGAAAAATTGGCAGCCGCTTGAGCCGATCTTCCAAGATCTAACTTAAATGGGGACATTTCAGATGTATTTTTTGCGTGTTTTTCCCACCATTCGCGGTTTCTCTCGCGCCCAACATCATGTCCGACAAACGCAAGCCCTACCCTTTCGACCAATTCGAATCCAAATGGCAGTCCCATTGGGCTAAAAACAAAACCTTCCGCACTCCCGGTCCCGGCGAGGAAGGCTTCGATGCGTCCAAGCCGAAATACTACATCCTGGACATGTTCCCTTATCCTTCGGGTGAGGGTCTGCACGTAGGGCACCCCGAGGGCTACACCGCCACTGACATTGTCGGTCGCTACAAGCGCATGAACGGCTTCAACGTTCTCCACCCCATGGGTTGGGATGCCTTTGGACTGCCCGCCGAGCAATATGCTATCAAGACCGGCCAGCACCCTCGCATTACCACCGAGGCCAATACCAACAACTTCCGCCGTCAGCTTCAGGAACTCGGCTTCGGCTACGATTGGGATCGCGAAGTGAACACTACCGATCCCAAGTATGTCCGCTGGACCCAGTGGATTTTCCTCCAGCTGTATAATTCCTATTTCTGCGATGAAGACCAGAAGGCCAAGCCCGTATCCGAGCTCGAGGCGAGAGGCTGGAGCCAGGATCAGATTGATGATGTCCGTCTCGCCTTCATTCACGAAGCACCCGTGAATTGGTCGCCCAGCATGGGCACCGTTCTCGCCAACGAAGAGGTCCAGGAGTGGAAAGACAAAGGCGAAACCGTCGAGCGCCGTCCGCTGCGACAGTGGATGCTTCGCATTACCAAATATGCCCAACGTCTCATCGACGAACTCGAACCACTCGATTGGCCTGAGTCGATCAAAGCCCTCCAGCGCAATTGGATCGGCCGCTCGGAAGGCGCCGAGGTCGTCTTCGATGTCGAGGGCAATGACGTCACTGTCTTCACTACTCGTCCCGATACTCTCTTCGGCGCAACCTACATGGTGCTTGCTCCCGAGCATCCGCTGGTAGCGGAAATCACGTCCACCGATCAAAAAGAAGCCGTAGATTCCTACGTCGCGGCCTGCGCCAGCAAGTCCGACATGGAGCGTGGTCTCGACAAGGAAAAGACCGGGGTCGACACCGGAGCCTTTGCGATCAATCCGGTCAACGGAGAGAGGATCCCCGTCTGGATCGCCGACTATGTCATGATGGGCTACGGCAGCGGAGCAATCATGGCCGTGCCGGCTCATGACGAGCGGGACTTTGAGTTTGCCGGGAAATTTGAGCTTCCGATACTCCAAGTTGTTCAGCCGACTGGCGACCAAGATTGGCAGGGCTACACGGATCCGGGAACCGCGATCAATTCGGGATTCTTAGACGGTCTCAAAACCAAGGATGCCAAGAAGAAGGTCATTCACTGGCTTGGTGAGAATGGAAAAGGCGAAAAGAAGATCCAATTCAAACTCCGTGACTGGCTCTTCTCGCGCCAGCGTTATTGGGGCGAGCCCTTCCCGCTTCTTTGGGACAAGGAAAGCGGTCAGCATTCTGCGGTGCCTGAGTCCGAGCTGCCGGTTCTCCAACCGGAGATGGAAGACTTCAAGCCTACTGGAGACCCTCGTGGTCCGCTCATCAATTGCACTGACTGGATCAACTACAGCGACAAGCTACAGCGTGAGACCAACACCATGCCCCAGTGGGCCGGATCGTGCTGGTACTACCTGCGTTATTGCGATCCCCACAACGAAGAGCATTTCCTGAGCCCAGAATCCGAAAACTACTGGGGTAACAGCGATGGCTTTGTCGACTTCTACGTCGGCGGAAAAGAGCACGCCGTGCTGCACCTTCTCTATTCCCGCTTCTGGCACAAGGTTCTCAACGACCTCGGCCACGTCAAAACCAGCGAACCCTTTAAGCGCTACTTTGCCCCCGGCCTCATCATGGGCGAGGACGGACAGAAAATGTCCAAGTCTCTCGGAAATGTCGTCAACCCCGATGACGTCGTTTCCAATTACGGCGCCGATGCTCTGCGCCTCTACGAAATGTTTATGGGCCCCCTCGATCAGGACAAACCCTGGGCCATGAAGGGCGTGGAAGGGGTGCATCGTTTCCTCGCCAAAGTCTGGCGTCTTGCCTTTGTCGAGAACCAGGAAAGCCAGTGGGAGCTGAGCGGGAAGATCGTGGCTGGCGAAAATACCGACCTCGCCAAGATCACCCACCACACGATCAAGAAGGTGCAGGAGGCCATCGAAACTCTTCGCTTCAACACCGCGATCTCTTCCATGATGGAGTGCACCAATGCCTATACCGCAGCGGGTGAGATTCCGCGTCATCTCTTTCTGACCTTCCTCAAATTACTCAACCCCTTCGCTCCGCATCTCTCTGAAGAGATCAACTCGGCGCTCGGCGAAAGCGAGCTGCTGAGCGAACAAAGCTGGCCCGTTCTCGACGAGTCACTCCTCGTGGAATCGGAAATCCAAATCATCGTGCAGGTCAATGGCAAGCTCCGCGCCCGCCTCACCGTGCCCGCCGACATCAGTAAGGCAGACCTTGAAGCTCAGGCTCTCGCCGACGCCAACGTGACCACTCACACCGACGGCAAGATCGTCCGTAAAGTCATCGTGATCCCCGGCAAGCTGGTGAACATCGTGGCGAACTAGCTTGCCCGCGGTGTCTCCTTCAATTAGACAAGCTCAATGAAAGTGCCGATCTGGGTTTGTATACTTGTGGGAATCATGTGCGGTGCTCTGGGCTTTTTTGGAGGAGTCGCGATGAGTGAGGTCGGGCGTGATTTTTTTGCAGAGATTTCCCGGGTTGAGAGTCCTGCAGAGGTGGCGAATCCGCAGACCCTCAAAACGGATTTCTATGAATTAAAATATCCGGGGAATTGGAATCTGGATGAGGACGATCCTGATTTCGATAAAGAAAATTTCTTCTTAATTGAGTCCAGCGGGTCGAACTTTGTCTTGGTGGCATTTGATCATTACGAATCGGATTTAGACGAAGGCGTTGAATTGTATGCCGAAGAATATGAGGACATGATGCGGAATCCCGAGATCACGGAATTTACGAAATATGGGAATCTCGAGGGGAAAGGGAAACGGATTGAAGGG
>JAKMEV010000039.1:0-4012 GCA_022425785.1 Akkermansiaceae bacterium
GAACCGGCCCCCGCCGAAATCACCGGACTCAACGAACTCGCCGGCGTGCAACTCATCGATCAATCGCCGCTCTCCCGCACCCCTCGCTCCACCCCCGCCGTTCTCCTCGGCGCTTTTGAACACATCCGTCAGCTCTTCGCGCTCACCCCGGCCGCGAGAGCCCGCGAGCTCACCCCGGGATACTTTTCCTTCAACTCCGGCCCCGGACGCTGCCAACGCTGTTCAGGCAACGGCTTCGAAAAGGTGGAAATGCAGTTCCTCTCCGACCTCTACCTCACCTGCCCCGAGTGCGAAGGCTCCCGCTTCACCAAGGCCGCTCAAGAGATCACACTGAACGGTCGCTCCATCACTGATATTCTCAAGTTCACCGCTACCGAAGCACTCGATTTCCTCGACACCCTCGAAGCTGCGACCCGCAAGGAGGAGCTCCACGTCGCCAAAGCCCAAAACGCCCTTCGTCCTCTCGTCGATACCGGCCTCGGCTACCTCCGCCTCGGCCAACCCCTCAACACCCTTTCCGGCGGCGAAGCCCAACGCCTGAAAATCTGCCAACTTCTCACCGACACCAGGGGCAGCATCAACACTCTTCTCATTCTCGACGAACCCACCACCGGCCTCCACTTTACCGACGTCGAAGTTCTCCTCGGCGTCTTCCATCGCCTCACCGACGCCGGCTACTCCCTCCTCGTCATCGAACACCAACTCGATGTCATCAAAAACGCCGACCACGTCATCGAGATCGGCCCCGACGCCGGCACCAAAGGCGGAACAATCACCTTCACCGGCACCCCGAAACAACTCGCCAAACGCAAGACCGAAACCGGCAAGGCTCTCTCAGCTGAAGTTTCCAGTTCGAAGAAGCTTGCGAAGAAAAAAGCCGCCTCCAGATCCCAAATATCCCTCACCGGCCTCCGCCACCACAACCTCAAAAACATCTCTCTCGACATTCCCCTCCACGAGTTCGTTGTGGTCTCCGGCCTCTCTGGCAGCGGAAAGTCCACCCTCGCTTTCGACGTCCTCTTCTCTGAAGGACAACGCCGCTTCCTCGACTCGATGTCACCTTACGCCCGCCAATTTGCGAGCCAACTGGAAAAGCCCGACCTCGATCTCATCGAAGGACTCCCACCCACCGTCGCCATCGAACAACGCATCTCCCGCGGCGGCGGCAAATCCACCGTCGGCACTGTCACCGAGATCCTCCACTTCCTCCGCCTCCTCTACGCCAAAGTCGGCGTGCAGCATTGCCCCCAATCCGGCGAAGCCGTCATCTCCCAGACACCCGAAGCGATCGGCGAGCAACTCGGCAAGCTTCTCACCAAACACAAATCCCTTCGTCTCCTCTCCCCCGTTCTCCGCGGCCGCAAAGGCTTCCACAAGGAATACGCCGAAGCCGCCACCCGCGCCGAGATGGATGAAATCTTCATCGATGGCGAACTCATCAAAACCGAAGATTTCCAGCCCCTCGCCCGTCACAAAGCCCACGACATCGACTTCGTCTTCGGAACCATCACTGGTAAGAAAGACGCACCCAAAGTCATTTCCCGTGCCCTGCAATACGGTAAAGGAACCCTCCGCGCACTCACCCCAAAAGGCCAACTCACCACCTTCTCAACCGCTCGCGTCTCACCCACCACCGGCGAGTCCTTCGACGAACTCGACCCCAGCCACTTTTCTTTCAACTCCCCACGAGGCTGGTGTAAAACCTGCCGGGGATACGGCCACATCGTCGCCAGCCAATACGACAGCAAGGCTTTCAACTCCGAAGCCGAAGCTGAAATCCACGAGGAAAAAAGCCGCGCCAAAACCGACCCCGCGGACACCAAAGTCTGCCCCGATTGCTTCGGTGCCCGTCTCCGCGAATCCTCCTGCCACGTTTTCCTGAAAGGCAAGCTGTCGCTACCGGCTCTCTCCGCTCTTACCGTCCAGGATGCTCTTAAGAAAACCAAGGCCCTCAAATTTACCGGACGCGATCTCGAGATCAGCCGCGACATTCTCCCCGAGATTGTGCAACGCCTCAACTTCCTCGATCAAGTTGGACTCGGCTACCTTCAGCTCGACCGATCCGCCACCACTCTCTCCGGCGGCGAGTCCCAACGCATCCGCCTCGCCGCGCAACTCGGCTCCAATCTCCAGGGCGTCCTCTACATCCTCGACGAACCCACCATCGGCCTTCATCCCCGCGACAACACCGCCCTCCTCGGCACCCTTCACGCACTCAGAGAAAAGGGCAACTCCCTCCTCCTCGTCGAACACGATGAAGACACCATCCGCGCCGCCAGCCACCTCATCGACCTCGGTCCCGGCGCTGGAGTCGAAGGCGGAGAAGTCGTCTATCAAGGTTCCAAACTCACCGGCAAGAATTCCAAATCACCCACGATTCAGGCTCTCAAAAACCCTCTTGTTCATCCTTCACGAGGCTCACGCCGTAAGATCCTCAAAGCCAAAAAGAATTGGCTCCAACTCAAAGGCTGCACCCTGAACAATCTCGATAATCTCGACGTCCAAATTCCGCTTGGGCGGCTCACCGTTCTCACAGGCGTCTCCGGCTCCGGCAAGTCGTCCCTCATGCGTGGCTGTCTCAGTGTCGCCTGCGAGAAGAAGCCTAAATCTCCCCCCTACGACAAATCCATCGGCTTCGAGAATTTCAAATACCGCTACGAGGTTGACCAATCTCCGATCGGCAAAACCTCCCGCTCCTGCCCCGCCACCTACGTCAAACTCTTCGACCACATCCGCGCCCTCTTCGCCCAGCTCCCCGAATCCCGCATGCGCGGCTACACCGCCTCCCGCTTTTCCTTCAACAACAGGGAAGGGCAATGCCCCGAGTGCAAGGGCAACGGCCGCATCAAACTGGAAATGGATTTCCTCCCCACCACCTGGGTCGATTGCGAAAGCTGCTTCGGCCAGCGCTACAATCCCGCTACCCTGGAAATCCGGTACAACGGACTCACCATCGGCGATATTCTCAATCTCAACATCAAGACCGCCGCCGAGTTCTTCTCCGCCCACCCCAAGCTCCAGAAAACCCTCCAACTCCTCGCCGACACCGGCCTGGGCTACCTCACCCTCGGCCAACCGTCCCCCACCGTCTCAGGCGGCGAAGCCCAACGCCTCAAACTCGTAACCCAACTCACCAAAGGACGCCCCAAGATCACCGATGTCGGCCCGAGCAATACCAACCTCTACCTTATCGAGGAACCCACGATCGGACTCCATCAACAAGACGTCGCCCGCCTCACCGATGTCCTTCACCGTCTCGTCGACGAAGGCCACACCGTCGTGGTCATCGAGCACCACATGGACCTCGCCGCGGAAGCCGACTATCTCATCGATCTCGGTCCCGAAGCCGGCCCGGGGGGCGGTAAAATCATCGCCCAAGGCACACCCGAAGAAGTCGCGAAATGCAAGCAATCCAAGACTGCTCCATTCATCGCTGCCGTCTTATAAAATCACTCGATCACCACCGGCGGGAGCTCCATTCAAGCCCGCCAGCTAGGCTTGCTGCACCAATGGTGGAGCATGACACAATTACGCGCCCGAACTGGCTCGCTGGAGCGAGCCAAGGTTCTCGTTTCCTCTGGAAACGCTATCGCCCCACCCTCGCAAGCGAAGGTGGGGCGATGGCGGACCCGGAGGGATTCGAACCCTCGATACGCAAAGCGGGGTTTGAGGAAGTTTGAGGAAGTGTTTAATCTGTTATTAAACAGTGTTTTGCACATTTAGGGACTTGCTCGGATTTCACAGGCGGTGTATCACTTTGTGTATCACTCCCCGATTTAACCATGGCTTTTCTTTTTAAACGCGAACGATCTCAGTACTGGCATGCAGGCTGGAAAGATGAAAAAGGCAAACGTATCAATCGCTCCACAAAGCTCCCGGCTAAAGCTAATCGAAGACGAGAAGCCCAGAAGATCGCTGACCAGTTTGAGGATACCAGCCGGCGTCTCAGAACAGCAATGCAAGTCCGCCAGGTTATCACTGATCTTCATCAACAGATTACAGGTGAGGAAAT
>JAKMEV010000055.1:0-13708 GCA_022425785.1 Akkermansiaceae bacterium
GCCGGATCACCCTTGATAGCGATGAGTATTTTCTGAAGGAAATTGAGACCGAAGTGCATCTTCGTCGGGACAGCCAAGCGACAGCTTTTTCGGGGAAATTTTCGACCCTCTCTGATGTCTTTTTGGAGCAGGGGCAGGATTCGCTAGGAGCGCTCAATTCGCAGTTTTCCCTTGTGCAAAGTCTCTATTCCTTGTTCCGACGTGAGAGATTACCGACGCGTATCGAAAAGAGACTTATCGAGGCGGTGAAGAATGCCGTCGAATCGCATGCCGGCAAAGATGGATCCGAGTTGGTGCAAAATTGTCGCAAGCACTGGGAAACCGCTGTGCCAAGAATTGAAGAACGACTGGAGCAAACTCCGCCCGATTTCAACATTGATGCCGATTCTCTCTCTGGCGCCCGGCAGCGCTTCATTGATCGTTTGGGGGAAGCGTCCAAGCTTTCTGTGGCCAACTTGAAGATCCGCGGAACCCTCGACCGCCAGATGGAGGAGCGCCGCACTGTGTTACGGTATTACCTTACGATTATTCTGTCTGCGATTATGGCGGCTGGAATTTTTGGTGGCCTGGGAGTCTCACTGGCTCCCTGGATTTCGCTGGGAGTGGCTCTCTTCTTCCTTTTTGGTGCTGCTCTTTATTCGCGGAAATCTAAAGAAATCCTCTCGGCTAATTTCGCCGAGCGTATCGATGATCTCAGGCAACCATTTGCAGAATCTCTCGCCAATGACTATAAAGAGGGCGTTCGGGAGTTCTATGTGGAGTATGGTGGCTTGTTCGAAATCGTGCGTCGCCGTATTGCAGATCAAAAACTTCTGTTAAAACCGCGCCTTGAGCGTTGGAATCACTTGTTCCTTGAGTTGAAAGCCATCGAACAGGAAATCTAACCAGTCCCATGTCCCTTTTAAAATCGACCTCCAACGAACTGCCTGTCAAACAGATCGACGGTGAATTGATGCGCCGGACGCTCCGGGTGATGATCCTGGCGCGGACGTTGGAGAGTAAATTGTCGAGTCTCTACAAGGGCGGCAAGATTGTAGGCGGTGTCTATCTGGGAACCGGGCAGGAAGCGTTCTCGGCATCGCTGGGATGCACGCTTAATCAGGAGAAAGATATTTTTGCCCCCTTGATTCGAGACCAGGCCGGGAGAACAGGATTTGGCGAAGAGATCATCGATGCCACTCGAACCTACCTGGGTTCGGCGAAGGGGCCGATGAAGGGACGTGATGGAAATATTCACCGAGGGAGGCCGGATCGGAGAATGCCTGCCATGATTAGCCATTTGGGGGCGGCGGTGTCATTGGTGGCGGGCATGTTGGTTGCTCGAAGAATGCAGGGTAAACTGGATGGTGTGGTAGGCGCGACCTGCGTCGGTGATGGGGCGACCTCAACCGGCGCCTTTCACGAAGGTCTGAATATGGCGGCGGTGGAGAAACTGCCCTTGGTTGTGTTGGTTGCTGACAATCAATTTGCCTACTCCACTCCCCGCGAGAGACAGTTCGCTTGCGATAGTCTGGTGAAGCGTGCCGCCGGTTACGGGGTGGCCGGACATGAAGTGGATGGAACGAATTTGGAAGCGTGTCTCGCAACAATTCAATCCGCGGTGCGGGCCGCCAGAGAAGGAGGTGGTCCCCAGCTTGTCGTCGGACGCCTGTTGAGGCTATGCGGGCACGGAGAGCATGACGACGGGTCTTATGTTCCGTCTGATCTCAGAGAATCCGAACTCGGGAGTGATTGTTTGGAGATCGGAATTTCGCAAATTGTTGTGAGAGGGTTGGCGAGTGGGGAGGAGATCAAGCAATGGCAGATGGAGGCCGCTGAGGAAGTTCAGAACGCCGTTGCGATTTCGCAAAAAGAGGCCGGGCCCGACCCGTATCAGGAAGACTGGCAAGCGGTTTCAGAAAGGGGGATGTCCTAGCAATGAGTTTCACCTATATTGATGCCATTCAACAGGCACAACTTGACCTCCTCAGGGAGCGGGAGGATGTATTTCTGTATGGGCAGGATATTGGAAACTTCGGAGGGGCCTTCAAGGCAACCAAGGGTTTCATTGAGGAATTTCCAGATCGAGTGCTCGATGCCCCCATCAGCGAGGATGCGATGGCCGGGATGGCAATCGGTGCGGCGATTAGCGGGATGCGTCCGATTGTGGAGATGCAATTCGCGGACTTTTCCTCGATAGCTTTCAACCAAATCGTGAACCAGGCCGGAACGCATTTTTATCGGACGGGAATACCGGTCCCGATTACGATGCGGATGCCGTGTGGAGGAACTCCGGGATCGGGACCATTTCACAGTCAAATGGTCGAAACACTTTATGCCCATTATCCGGGGATTGTCGTGGTGACTCCGGCGACTGTTGCGGATGCCTACCATTTACTCAAAGCCTCGGTCCTGCTCGATGATCCGGTTGTTTTCTGTGAGCACAAATTCCTCTATCGCTGGCTTAAATCAAAGAGTCTGGATTATGATGGACTGGCTCTGGGGGCCGCTCGAATTACGCGGCCTGGAAAGCATGCTACGGTCGTGACATACAGCGCGATGGTTCACGAAGCGGTCCGGGCGGCTAATCGCCTGGCCGAGGAAGGATGGGAGATCGAAGTGGTGGATCTTCGTTCAGTGAAACCCCTCGACACGGATACCGTAATTGCTTCGGTAGCGAGGACCGGAAGGCTACTCGCTCTGGGCGAGGCATTTCCTTGGGGCGGTGTCACCGCCGAAATTGTTTCGCGGGTTGTCGCGGAAGGCTTTCATCTTCTCGATGCTCCTCCGATGCGCTTAAATGCCAAAGACACTCCAATTCCGTATCATCCGGATCTTTGGGCGGTACATCGTCCAACTCCTGAATCCATTGTGCAGAAGCTCCGTGAACTTTTAAACCTCTAATCGTTATGCCACAGGTTCCCATTATCATGCCCCAACTCGGTGAATCGATTGCCGAAGCCCGGATTGTCAGACTCTTAATTGGCGTTGGTGATCAAGTGGTCGCGGATCAGGACATTATCGAGGTGGAGACAAACAAGGCCACGATGGCGGTAACGACCTTGTGCGGAGGCACGATTACCGAACTTCGCGGAGAGGAAGGGGCGAATTATGCCGTGGGGAGTCTTCTTGGGGTTTTGGAGGCGACGGCAGAGGAGATCGAACGGACCGGCTCTCCAACGATGGGCGAAGAGAGTGCCCCGGCGTCCAAAGGCGATGAGGAAGAAGAGAATCTTCATTTTAGGCAAGCGGACCAAAGCTACGAGGAGCCTAAGTTGGTAGAACCTAGTATCAAAGGTCTTCCCGTTCCCGCTGGAACAAAAGGCGCGCATTATCTTTCTCCCCGGATGCGGGCGCGCATGGATGAACTTGGATTGCGGGGTGCCGATATTTCCGCTATCGCCGGGAGTGGAGCGGGTGGCCGGGTTACTGTTGAGGATCTCGAAAAGTTTTTGGAGTATATCTCTGAATGGCCGCACAGTTCGGCCTCTCCAATGCGACTGTCCGTCGCGGATGCCATGCTGCGCAGTTGGTCCCGTCCTCTGGCTTCCGTCGGGCTTCCAGTGGTTCTCGATTCAGTTCTCGAACATCGCTCGCGTCAAAATCCCAAGCCTGGGCTGACTTTGTATGTCCTCCGGGCTTTCGCGATTGCCTTGGCGGAAGAGCCGACTACGGCGGGGTTTCTGATTGGCGAAAAAATCGTTCATCCCAGAGCTTACGATATTGGGGTGGCTGTTCAGGTGGAGGATGGCGTAATGGTGCCGGTGTTGCGCAATGTTGATCAGCTCACTGTTCCGGAGTTGGCTGAAGAATACAGACATTTGGTTGCCGCGGCCAGAGAGCGTCGTCTTACTCCCGATCAAACAAGTGGAGGCATTGCGACCGTGACAAATTTTGGCACCTTCGGATTGAAATGGGGCACGCCTATTCCGCTTCCCAATGAAACTCTCATTTTAGGATTGGCGGCAGGAATCAAAAAGCCCAAGTGGAGTGATGAAGTGGGAGCTTTCGTTCCGGTGACCGAAACAGAACTTTGTCTCACCTTCGACCACCGCGTTGTCGATGGCGGGGGAGCCGGGCTTCTGCTCCAACGGATCGGCAAGCTTTTGCAATTTCCTGAAAATCTCTAAGTCGAGCTGGAGTAATATTCTCGATATTCTCGGGGGCTCATATGCATCACGGAGATAAATGCGCGAGTGAATGATGCATGTTCTTGATAGCCTAGGGATATTGCAATCTGTCCGATGCTCAAGGTGGTATTCAATAGCCGGTCGCAAGCTGCCGCCATGCGGGCATGGACCAGATAGCGTTTTGGGGTGGTTCCGAAATATTTACGGAAGCGACGTTCCAGGCTGCTTGCCGACATGTGGACCTTTCTTGCAAGTTCCTTGATGCTGATCGGATCATCTAGATGGTCGTGAATATAATCCACCAGATCAGAAATGGCTCGTTGGGGAGTGGGAAGAGGAGGACCCTCGCCGTGTTCCAGGCGTCGTGAGATTCCAGCAGTTCCAATGATTTGGTTGTCTTCGTCAAACAAGGGGATTTTCGAAGTCATTCGCCATTCGATTCCGCCGCCCTGCCGGGTGATGATTTCCAATTTATTTTGCATCGATTTACCGGTGCTAATGACGCTTTCGTCGTCTTCCTGAAAAGTTTTAGCCATCGTCGGGGCAAATAGCGTGGCGTCGGTTTCGCCAATCAGATCCTCGGGTAGGCGGCGAAGCAACTCCGCATAGGCGCGGTTTGCGAAGACAATGGCACCCTGACGATCTTTGAGCCAGAACATGACCTCGGGGAGGGCTTCGAACAAACCAAGAGCGATCTGCCCCGATCTCAGGTTCCCCACAAACTCAATGAAGTTGGGGTTTTCCTTGGAGTGATGGCTTCGTTCGTCCATGGACATTTTGACGATTTAAGACAAAAAAACGATGGATTCCATCATGGCAAAAGAAAAGGAATTTCTGCTAGTATCTTCCGGCGGTCGGGAAGATCCTTCCGCACAATTCCGAGAATAGAACCATGTCCGAATACTTTCCTAACATTCCCAAGATCCAATATGAGGGTCCTGATTCCGATAACCCATTGGCCTTTCACCACTACAATCCCGAAGAGGTGATTGCCGGCAAGTCGATGCGGGATCACATGCGCTTCGGCGCTGCTTATTGGCACTGCATGCGCAATGGGCTGGGTGATCCATTTGGAGAGGGCACAGCTTTGATGCCATGGGACGATGGAAGTGAGTCACTGGATAATGCGATCGCGCGCGTACCGGTCTTTTTCGAATTTCTCGAGAAGATTGATATCGACCACTATTGTTTCCACGACCGCGACATTTCTCCCGAAGGGGAGACGCTCGCTCAGACTCACGAAATGTTTCACCGTGTGGTTGATGAGTTTGAAAAGTATCAGCAATCCAGCGGCAAAAAACTTCTCTGGGGAACTGCATGCCTTTTCTCCCATCCCCGATATGCTCACGGAGCGTCAACTTCACCCAATGCCGATGTCTTCGCCTATGCAGCCAGCCAGGTGAAAAATGCCATCGACGCGACCCACCGTCTCGGCGGTCCGGGCTACACTTTCTGGGGTGGGCGCGAAGGATATGGTTCATTGATCAACACCGATATGAAGCGTGAGGTGGATCATCTGGCTGCCTTCCTTCACCTTGCTGTCGATTACGCCAAGAAGATTGGCTTTACTGGTCAATTTTACATTGAGCCCAAGCCACGTGAACCTTCTACCCACCAGTATGACTCCGATTCGGCGGCTTGTTTGAATTTCCTTCGCGAATATGATCTCCTTGACCACTTTAAGCTGAACCTCGAGACCAACCACGCCACTCTCGCCGGCCATACCATGGAGCATGAGATGGAAGTGGCTATCGGAGCCGGAGCTCTTGGTTCGGTTGATGCCAATCGTGGTGACGAGCTTCTCGGATGGGATACCGACCAGTTCCCAACCAATCTCTACGGCACGACCAACATCATGATCCGTCTCCTTAAGATGGGTGGATTCACTACCGGTGGACTTAACTTCGATGCCAAGCGTCGTCGCGAAAGTCACGAGCCCGAAGATCTCTTCCACGCTCACATCGGAGGGATGGATGCCTTCGCACGTGGCTTGAAAGTTGCCGCCAAAATTATCGAAGACGGGAAGTTCGACGACTTTGTGAAGACCCGCTATGAGTCCTTCGACTCAGGTATCGGCGGTCAGGTTGAAGCGGGATCTACCAGTCTTGAAGACCTCGATTCCTACGCCGTTGGTATCTCTCCTCCGCAACTTACGAGCGGACGTCAGGAGCGGCTCGAGAATCTGCTCAACGATTACCTCTAGGATTATTTGGCCATGTCTCTCGTTCTAGGATTAGATTCTTCAACCCAAAGCCTCTCGGCGGTTCTTCTTGATGCTGATCAAGGTGTCGTCGTGGCCGAGGATTCGGTGAATTTTGGTGACGATCTTCCCCACTACCAACAAGCCCACGGTTATGCTGAAGGCGGAGTGAGAGGGGAGATCCATGCTAATCCTATGATGTGGGTCGAGGCCCTGGATCTCCTCTTGGCACGAATGAAATCCAATGGGGTGGACTTCAGTTCTGTCGTTGCGGTTTCCGGTTCCGGACAACAGCACGGGAGTGTCTATCTTCGTTCTTGTTTTGGCGAGAAGCTCTCTCAATTGGATTCCGCTCAGAGTTTGGTTGAGCAAATCGAAGGGTGCCTGACTCGAAAAAGTTCTCCGATTTGGATGGACAGTTCGACTTCCGCGGAATGTGCCGAGATTGCCTCGGCGGTGGGTGGAAATGACGTAGTTTGCGCCAAGTCCGGTTCGATTGCCGTGGAGCGTTTTACCGGATCTCAAATTCGGAAATTTTATAAAACAGAGCCAGAGGCCTACGCCGAAACGGGAGTGATTCATCTGGTGAGTTCATATTTCGCATCCATCCTCGCGGGCAGGAATGTCGCGATTGATCGAGGTGATGGTGCCGGAATGAATCTCATGAATCTTGCTTCCGGTGGATGGGACGAGGATTTGGTGGATGCCACTGCGGATGGACTGAAAGATAAACTTCCTCCTGTCGCTCCTTCGAATACCAGCTCAGGTCCGATTTCGTCATACTTTGTTCAAAAATATGGCTTCAGCGAAAACTGCCAAACCGTGATCTGGTCCGGAGATAATCCCTGCAGCCTCATCGGAATGGGCGCAGCGAAACCAGGCAAGGTGGTCATTAGTTTGGGAACCAGCGATACTTTGTTCGCGGCTATGTCCGAGCCGAAGACCGATCCCAATGGCTACGGTCACGCCTTTGGTAATCCTGTCGATGGCTACATGAGTCTCATCTGTTTTAAAAATGGATCTCTTGCCAGAGAAGCGATCAAAGACCAATTCAATCTCGAATGGTCTGCTTTTGAGAGAGACGGACTTGCACAAACGCCTATCGGAAACGACGGCATCCTTATGTTGCCGTTTTAAGAGCCGGAGATCACACCCCGTATTGATACCGGTGGTCCGGTGTTCTCTACTAATAACGAACTCACTCCAGAGCAAAGCGTCCGAGCTGTTTTGGAATGTCAGTTCCTCAACATGCGAAACAATTTCGGATGGCTCGGCGTTGAACCGACTCGCATTTCTCTCACCGGTGGTGCATCGGCAAATGATGGAATCGCCCAGGTTGTCGCAAATGTCTTCGGGGTTCCTGTCGATCGTCTTGATGTTCCCGGATCTGCCACTATCGGAGCAGCAATGCGGGCAGGACATGCAATTGGAATCGACCTTGATGTCCTAGAGAATAATTTTTCACAATCCAAAGAAGGTTCGACTATTGAGCCTGAAGAAGGAGCGTTTGAGATCTACCAACAAATGCTTCCTCAATTTTCCCAGTTCATTTCAAGCCAACACTAATCCTCAAAAACCAAATTATATTATGCCAAGACCAGTCACCCTCTTCACCGGCCAGTGGGCCGATTTGCCACTCGTCGAGCTCCTGCCAAAAGTTAAGGAAATGGGATACGACGGAGTTGAACTCGCCTGTTGGGGGGATCACTTCGATGTGCAAGCCGCCCTCAATGATGACAGTTACATTACAAATCATTGGGAGCTTCTTAAAAAGAACGACCTCGCGTGTTACGCCATTTCATCCCATCTTGTGGGGCAGGCGATCTGCGACAATATCGACGAACGCCACGCGGCGATTCTCTCGCCTGAAATCTACGGCGACGGAGATCCTGAAGGAGTTCGCCAGCGTGCCGCCCAGGAAATGATCGATACTGCCAAAGCTTGTCGTAAGTTTGTCGACGCGGGTGCTGACTATATGGCTGGAAAGCTTCCTTCCGGAATCGGAGCCGTTGTCAACGGCTTTACTGGCTCCAGCATCTGGCATGCGCTCTACGCGTTCCCTCCAACTGACCAAGCGTTTCTCGAAAAAGGCTACGTCGATTTTGCAAATCGCTTTGGGCCAATCCTTGATGCTTTCGAGGAACAGAATGTCAATTTTGCACTCGAAGTTCATCCTACAGAAATTGCTTTCGACATTGCTACTGCCGCCCGCGCCATTGAAGCCGTCGGTGGACACAAGCGATTCGGCTTTAACTACGATCCAAGCCACCTCGGCTACCAGGGTGTCGATTACGTCCGCTTTATTCGCGAATTCGCAGACCGTATATTCCATGTTCACATGAAGGACGTCTGGTGGGGGCACGGTGACGGAACGGTTGGTGTCTTCGGTGGGCACACGGATTTCTGCGATGCGCGTCGCGCCTGGGATTTCCGTTCGGTCGGACGTGGCGATATCAACTTTGAAGAAATCATTGTCGCCCTGAACGATACCCAATACAGCGGACCTCTCTCAGTTGAATGGGAAGATGGACGGATGGAGCGTTTCCACGGTGCCACCGAAAGTTGCGCCTTCACCAAAGCTCTCGACTTCCCGCGCAATGAAGGTGGAATGTTTGACTCGGCATTCGACGGAGATAACCAGTAAAAACAAATTATTATGGCAACTAAAATTGGAGTAATCGGAGCAGGTGGAATGCTGCAGTATCACGCAGCCGGGTTCAAACAAGGCGGAGGCGAAATCGTCGCCGTCGCGGACGTCGCACCTGGCGCCGCCGCCACAGCAGCTGAAAAATACGACATCGCGCAGTCATTTGAGAGCGTCGAGGAAATGCTTGAGAATTCGGGCTGCGATGCGGTAAGTATTATCGTTCCCAACAAATTCCACGCGCCACTGGCGATCCAGTGCATGCAGGCCGGGAAGCACGTCTTCTGTGAAAAGCCTCCCGCGCTCAGCGCAGAGGAGGTCGAAGAAATGATTGGAGTTTCCCAAGCGACCGGGAAGCGTCTCATGTTCAACTTCAACAACCGAGCGCGTCCCGAGTCCCGTGAGATGATGAAGTTTATTTCAGGAGGCGATGCCGGAACGATTAATTCGGCGCAAGCCAAGTGGATCCGGCGCACCGGCATTCCGGGCTTCGGTGGTTGGTTTACGACCAAGGCTTTGTCTGGCGGAGGCCCACTCATCGACCTCCTTCACATGGTGGATCTCGCGATGTATTTCATGGGATACCCTGAGCCAGCTCACGTCATGGGGCAGACCTTTGACACATTCATTACCGACAAGGGCTTCAAAGGCCCGTGGGGTATTCCAGACCGTGCAGATGGCGTCACCGACGTTGAAGCTGCTGCTCATGGATTCGTTTCTTTTAAGTCAGGTCAGGTTCTTTCGCTTCAGGTTTCCTGGGCCGAGATGATCAAGCGCGAAGAGGTTTCAGTTGTTTTTCAGGGCACTCAAGCTGGAGGAAAGGTAGAACGCCTCTTTGGGACCGATGGTCTGGATGAAACGGCGATCGACACCTGTGAGCTTTATGTTCAGGAAGATGGAAAGTCGGTTGACCGCACCGTTGTTGTTGAGGAATGCGAAGACATGGGCCGGATTAATTCCGCTGCCAATTTTGTGGAGGCAATCGATGGTAAATCCGAGCCTCTCAATACGCCGGATCAGGCACTTTCCCTGATGAAGGTGATTGATGCCATTTATCAATCTGCGCAAAGCGGACAACCAGTCAGCCTCTAGTCCTCCAGAATTATGAACCGCAAACTTAGAATGGGAATGGTTGGTGGAGGCCGTGGAGCCTTCATTGGGCAAGTCCATCGTATGGCTGCCAATTTGGACGGCAAAATCGAATTGGTCGCCGGGGCGTTCTCCGCTAACCCTGAAAAGTCCAAGCTTTCGGGGCAGGACTTCTTTATTGATCCAGATCGGGCCTATGGGAGCTACGGGGAAATGGCTGCTGCTGAAGCCGCTCGTGAGGACGGCGTCGATTTCGTCAGCATCGTGGTGCAGAATCACCTTCACTTTGCCGTGGCCAAAACCTTCCTCGAAGCAGGAATTAATGTGATTTGCGACAAACCGCTCGCGTTGAATATCGAAGAAGCCAAGGAGCTTCAGAAGATTGTTCACAATTCAGATCTCGTTTTCGCGTTGACTCATAACTACACCGGTTATCCGATGGTTAAGGAAGCCAAGCGCATGCTTGATGAAAAGGAATTGGGACGCGTACTCAAGATTGTCGTGGAATATCCGCAAGGTTACGCGGTAGGAGATGTCGAGGGGGAAGGCTCAGGTGCCATTTCGAATTGGCGCGCCGATCCCAAGATTGCTGGAGCATCCAATTGCATGGGGGATATTGGAACGCATGCTCATAATCTCGCCCGTTACATTACGGGGCTGGAAATCGATGAACTTGCGGCCGAGTTGACCGCCTTTATTCCGGGCCGTGAATTGGATGATGATGGAAATTGCCTTGTCCGTTTCGAAGGTGGCGTGAAGGGAATCATTTACGCTTCCCAGATTTCCAATGGAGACGAGAATAATCTTAATATCCGCATCTATGGAACCAAAGCCTCCATTGAGTGGCGTCAGGAAGATCCCAACGAGCTTATCGTCAAGTACGCCAATGCTCCGCGGAAGACCTATCGCCGTGGAAATGACTATCTTGGCGAAGCCGCCAAGGGGAATAGTCGGACCCCGTTTGCGCACCCTGAAGGCTTCATCGAGGCATTTGCCAATGTCTATTTAGCCGCTGCCGCTGCAATTATTGACAAGATCGATGGGAATGAAGCGCCGGAAGCTGGTTATGACTTCCCGACGGTTGACGACGGAGTTGCCGGCATGGCTTTTATCAAGGCTTGCGTTGAGTCATCCCAAAACAACGCAGCCTGGACCAAGCTCGACACCTAAAATCGATTAAAACTCTCCTAAGAGCCGCTCTTTACTGCAAAGAGCGGCTCTTTTTGTATTCTTGTGAATTTCTTTTCGATCCCTATAGTCGAGCTCATGAAGCGGTTAATTCTATTCTCATTCCTGCTCGCAGGCTTGAGTTCTTGTTCTTCTTCGTCGGAAGACGGGGAGGGAGGGGAGTCCGCCCAAAAATCAAAGGTTGGGAAGGAATATAGCCTCAATCAAAAGAATCCCTTCGAATGGAGCGACGACGACGTTCAAAAAGCAACGAACGGGACCATCGAAGGCGGGAAGCGAAGCCGTTATGACAAGGCCGGATACTCTAAGTATGCCCAGAAGGGAGCAGCGTCATATCTCAACAAGAGTTATACCAATGAAGCTTGGAGAGGTGGTAAAAACTACAACACCGGATCTTATCGGACGGGGAGCTTCGGAAGCTCTGGAAAGCAGTCGAAATTTAGCAATCAACGTTCTGGCGAAAACTCGCAGGTGGCGAGAGCGTCGGGACAAAACTATTCGACAGGTTCATATCGCACTGGCGCAGCCCAAGAGACCGGACGCTCGGCCCAGACAGGTTCGAATGGTTATGTCGATAATCGGCGCGATAATTATGGCTGGATTCCGACAGTTTACAGCCGCGACGATCATCGTCGCATGAGCATGGGGGAGGCTAAGAGTCTCTTGAGTCGCTAGTGAATCTCAATTTTTAGTAAGGGCCAATTGGCCCCAGGAGACGATGGAAGAGAATCAAGAAGAGTCATTGAAGGAGCGTCTTTGGCGGGTGATTTTCGAAGCAGAAACGCCGATGGGCAAAGCTTTCGATGTTGTTTTGCTCTGGGCGATTGTCCTGAGTGTGGTTGCGGTGATGTTGGAAAGTGTTGCGAGTATTGATGCAAAATACCACACGACCTTGAAGGCCTTTGAGTGGGGGTTTACTATTCTGTTCACGATAGAGTATCTCCTGCGAATCTTTCTCGTTCGTCATCCGCTAAAGTACATGCTGAGCTTTTTCGGGATTGTAGACCTTTTATCCTGTATCCCAACTTATCTCGGTCTTTTTATAGGAGGAGCCCATTCCCTAATGGTCATTCGTATTCTCCGGCTGTTGAGGATGTTCCGTGTGCTCAAGATGGTTGGGCATGTCCGAGGCGGACAAGTCATCATGCGCGGTCTTTTACAAAGCAGGGCCAAAATATTTGTTTTCTTCTTCAGCGTGCTGTTATTTGCAATTTTGGCGGGCACTTTAATGTATTTGGTGGAATCGGGTGAGCCGAACACTCAGTTCACTAATATTCCTATCAGCATTTATTATGCGATCGTTTCGATCACAACGGTGGGATACGGAGATATCGTCGCGACCACGATTACCGGGAAGTTTCTGACCTCATTTTTTGTTCTGAGCGGCTACGCTATCATTGCCGTCCCTACCGGCATCGTGACTTCGGAGTTGATCAAGTCTCACTTTGGAGACCACACGAGCGAAGCCTGTCAGGGATGCGGAATTCACGGGCATCTTCCGGATGCCAGGTATTGTCGATGTTGCGGCGATAAGTTGCATTAGGGCGTTGCAGGATGGCGACACCGAGGCAACACTCGGGCATGTGGAATTCAGCCGCTGATTTTGAGGATATTCGCTACGAAAAAACTGGAGATGGTGCGATCGCTAAGATCACCATCAATCGCCCGGAAGTCAGAAATGCATTCCGGCCTCTTACCGTGAACGAGCTTCTTCAGGCGTTTGAACTAGCCCATCAGGACGAACAGGTAGGGGTGATCATCCTTACCGGAGAAGGAGAGAAAGCATTTTGCTCCGGTGGCGATCAAAAGGTCAGAGGGCATGCCGGCTATCTCGGTGATGATGGCGTTCCTCGCCTCAATGTCCTCGATTTGCAGAAAAAGATTCGTTCTTTGCCCAAGCCCGTTGTGGCAATGGTGGCGGGCTATGCCATTGGAGGTGGGCACGTATTGCATATCGTGTGCGATTTGACGATCTCCGCTGACAATGCAAGATACGGCCAAACTGGCCCCAAGGTAGGTTCTTTCGACGGAGGATTGGGCTCGAGTTATCTTGCTCGTATCGTGGGGCAGAAAAAGGCCAGGGAGATTTGGTACCTTTGTCGCCAGTACGATGCTCAACAAGCTCTTGAAATGGGTTTGGTCAACACGGTAGTAGCTTTGAATGATTTAGAAAATGAGACCGTGAAATGGTGTCGTGAAATGCTGGCACACTCGCCACTTGCATTGAGATGTCTCAAGTCGGCCATGAACGCTGATTGTGATGGTCAGATGGGATTGCTCGATCTGGCCGGCAATGCGACTTTGCTCTACTATATGAGCGAGGAGGCGAAAGAGGGAAAACAGGCCTTTATCGAGAAAAGGAAGCCTGATTTCGGTAAATTTCCCAGAGTTCCCTAATCAGTCAGCTGATGTCGCAGTGGAAAGCATGGATCCTGGCCGCGCGGCCAAAGACCCTTCCTGCTGCCATCGTGCCGGTTT
>JAKMEV010000067.1:0-3164 GCA_022425785.1 Akkermansiaceae bacterium
AGGATGCAAATAGAGGCTCCGGGCACTTTTCATCATAGTTTGATCGTGGCCTCCCTTGCCGAAAGTGCCGCCCAGGCGATTGGGGCCGACGCCTTGATGAGTCGGGTATGCGCCTATTTTCACGACATCGGGAAGCTGAAAAAGCCCGAGTATTTTATCGAAAACCAAGGTGGCGAAAATCCGCACGACGGACTCACCCCGACGATGAGTGCTCTGATTATCGTCGCTCACGTGAAGGACGGTGTCGATATGGCGATCAAGGATAAGCTGAATCCGCGGATTCTTGAGGTGATTCGGGAGCACCATGGAGATTCGCTGGTCTACTATTTCTATCGCAAGGCCCAGGAGCGCCTGTTGGAGGAGGAGAACCGCGGAAAAGAAGAGGGAGGGGAAGTCGATGATCTTCCCAAGGTGGATGAAAAAAGTTTTCGCTACCCCGGTCCAATTCCGCAATCGAGGGAAAGCGGGATTATCTCGCTCGCCGACGCAATCGAGAGTGCGTCTCGAGCCATTTCCAAACCATCTCCAGGCCGTATTAAGGCTCTGGTGGATGAGATTGTATTTAAACGGGTCAAGGATGGGCAGCTTGATGCCTGTGGTTTGACCATGTCCGAGCTGACCACCGTTCGGACGGTCTTTTCCAAGACCTTGCGAAGCATGTTGCATACCCGGATTGAGTATCCCAAGGACCAGGTCGAGGACCCGCCGTCCGGCCTGGGAACAAAAGGGGGAAAGGTAGTGCCAGTTGATGCTCTCGAGAAAGCCCGTCATCAAAAGTTGAAGTCCGATCGGTAAGATGGTGGAGGTTTTTCCAGGCTGTCGGTCTCGTGAGATTTCATCCGAATTTCAAGGGGTGCTCGAATCTGGTTGGAATCAAGTGGCAGCCATTCTTCAAGGGGTCGGAGTCGGGGAAATTACAAATTTAAAGGAATTGGAAATCTCACTTTTGGATGACGGGGAAATGGCCCGGATTCATGGTGAGTTTTTGCAGGATGCCACTCCGACGGACGTGATCACCTTCGAACACGGAGAGCTCTTGATCGGGGTGGAAGAAGCTCAAAAGCAAGCGGTTGAATTTGGAACTTCGGCAGATCGCGAGATTGCTCTTTATGGAATCCATGGAATGTTACATCTCGCGGGTTTTGATGATCGTGATCCGGCAGACGCAAAAATGATGTCACTTCGACAGGAGGAGCTCTTACTGAAGGTCTTCCCGGACCTTTAGATACGGTGATTTCCGTGTTTTTTCGCCTTATCGGATTCGGTGCATTGACACCTGAGAGCGGATTCCGCAAGCTCTCACGGATGCTGGAAAGTGGCTTTGCTGCTCCGGCTTAACGCACACCGAAAACGACACCGTGTATTCGAACGAAGATTATTTGATAGAGCTATTGGTTGAAGCGGGACACATGACGGCCGAACATGCCGCAGATGTCCGCAGCAAGTTGGGGGATGAACATTTACTCCAGCATTTTCTGGATCAGGGCGACGTTTCAGAAGGCAATATCGCCGAGGTGACCGCAGCTGGGGCCGGGACCCAGGTGGTGGATCTCCTAAATGCCTTCGTGGATCCGGTTTTTTCCAATGTGATGTCTCTCGAAGATTGTCGTCGATTCAATGCCGTTCCTTTTGCTGACGATGGCTCGTATTTGAGTGTCGCGATTGCTGATCCCTTGAATTTCGAAGTGACGGATGCTCTGCCTTTGGTGGTGGGCCGTGAAGTGAATTTCTATGCCGCGACCCCAACCGCAATTCATAGCGCTTGGCAACAGGTCTTTGGCGAGGAGGTGGGGCAGTCCGAAGCGGCAGGCCTTACTGTCGTCGGTGCCGGAGGTGATGACGATGGTGATGACGCCCCGGTGATTAAGCTAGTCTCCGGAATCCTTGTTGATGCCTTCAAGATGCGCGCGAGTGATATTCATATCGAGCCTCTTGAGACCTCCCTGCGTATTCGAAACCGAATTGACGGAAAGCTCGTGGAGGTTGCCAATCATCCGAAAAAACTTCTTCCCGCAGTGATCGCCCGTCTCAAGGTGATGAGTTCGACGATGAGTATTGCGGAGAAGCGCATTCCTCAGGATGGTCGTATTCAGGTCAAGATGGGCGGAAAGGAAGTGGATCTCCGTGTTTCCTCGGTTCCCAGTAACCATGGTGAGAGTATCGTGATGCGTATTCTCGATAAGTCAGCCCTCAGTCTGGGGCTTCCCCAGCTTGGATTCCTCTCGGATGACCAAGAGACTTTCCGCGAGCTGCTTGGGTTGCCCGATGGGATCATTCTGGTGACCGGGCCGACCGGGTCCGGAAAAACGACCACGCTCTATGCCTGTCTGAACGAGATCAATAAACCGGATAGGAAAATTATTACGGTTGAGGATCCGGTGGAATATGAAATGGCCGGAATTAATCAGGTCATGGTGAAAACCGACATCGGCATGACCTTTGCGGCTGCGCTGCGCTCGATGCTACGCCAGGCTCCCAACATCATCATGGTGGGGGAGATTCGAGACAAGGAAACCGCGAATATCGCGATTAACGCCTCGCTCACCGGTCACCTCGTGTTCTCGACCCTTCACACCAATGATGCTCCCAGTACCGTTGCTCGATTGTCGGATATTGGGATTAAAAATTTCCTGATCGCCTCGGCTGTTCGCGCCGTGGTGGCCCAGCGATTGGTTCGGAAGCTTTGCGACAAGTGCAAGGCTCCGGCGGTGCTTACCGAGAAGGAAATGCGCTCACTCAACATCGACCAGTCGGCTATTGCCGAAGGGAACATCATGGGACCTGTCGGTTGTGAGAACTGTCGCGGTGGCGGATACCGGGGTCGAATTGGTATTTTCGAAATCTTCCTTGTAGACGACGAAGTGCGTCATCTGATTAACCAGAACCTTAGCACGCCCCAGCTTCGCAGCCGGGCTCGGGAATTGGGAATGCGAACCTTGCGAGAGGACGGCATTCGTAAAGTCCTTGCTGGGATGACCTCGGCAGAGGAAGTCATTGGAGTCACCATGTCCGACTCGGAATAATTCTTTATCACACAACTTTTACTTTTCTCATTAAATGGATAACCAACAAGTCCTAGATCTTTTCATCAGCCGCGGCATGGTCGACGGCGCTCTGGCACAGGACATTCTCTCGGAAGTCGAAAACAGCGGTAAGGAGGTCAC
>JAKMEV010000082.1:0-10029 GCA_022425785.1 Akkermansiaceae bacterium
AGAACTTGCTTCATCGTATTTCGGGTGACTCCGACAACATCAAGCTTCGCGGCAAAGCGTCCATCCAACTCGTCGACGATTCACCCGCACTGGTGGCGCCCGAAGTTGCCAGAGCGGCCCGGGAGAAGTTCGCGAAATATCTCACTATGGCCGACAAGCAAGGAAGCGTCGAACAAGGCAAACTACTCTTCGCCACCTGCCTCGCCTGCCACAAGGTCGGAAAGTCCGGCGGAATCATCGGGCCCGACCTCTCCGGCGCCGGAGCAATGTCAACCGAAGCCTTGCTTCACAACATTCTCACTCCGAACGCTCAGATGGAGAGTGGCTACTATCGTCACGACATCATCCTCAAGGACGGCAGCAAGATCAGCGGCTCACTTGTCAATCAAACCAAAGAAGCCTTCAGCATCCAACCCGTTGGCACCGCCATTCAAGTTATTGCCCTCACTCGGATCAAAAATCACAAGATTACCAAGTCATCCCTCATGCCGGAGGGACTCATCGACCATCTTTCCCCCGAACAAGTCTCACATCTCTTCACCTACATCCGGACCTTGAAGTAATCAGACTAGCTTTTACTGGTCTCGGAAAATGGAGGTGAAATCTCCAAGCTTTCATCCAGAAGATTACCTTCAAGATCCTCATCATCGTCGCTCGAGAGAATCGGGCGGCGCTTTTCTTTGGTAATGGCAACCGAGATCCAACGGAGTTCATTGCTATTCTCAAGCATTACTTTCACCACCATGGTGAGTGGGACCGCTAGCAGCATACCTACCGGACCCCAGATCCACCCCCAAAAGAGAACGGAAATAATAACTACCAGAGTGGACAGACCAAAGCGACGTCCCATCAGCATCGGCTCGAGGAAATTCCCCAAAAAGATATTAATCGAAATGTAGCCAATCCCAACCGCAACAGCGCTCGCGGCGTCATTGACAAGAAACGCCAGGATCACCGGAGGGATCCCCGCGATGATCGAACCAAGCACCGGGATGAAATTCATCGTAAATGCCACAATCCCCCAAAGAACGAAAAAATCGAGCCCTGCGGCCCAACAAAGAAAGCCAGCCAGCAATCCCGTCGCAAGACTCACCACCATCTTCATTCCCAGATAACGTTGAATATCAGCTGAAGAGTTCATGAACCGATCAAAGTTTGGTCCACGCGCCTCAAGAATGGCATTCTTACGCCGCCCAAACATGCGAGCTTCACTCAACATGAAGACCGTCAAAATCAACACCAGTAAAGTGGTCCCCAAAAACGAAATTAATCCCCATGCTACGTTGGCCCCGACCCCGAAGACATCAAGATTTGCACCCAACTTCTGGGGAATCTCTACATTGGTATATTGACGAACCAAGCCCTCGGCATCTTTAACCTGCCAATATTCAAGAAGATCTACCGCGGTGAGGGAGATCTCTTCGATCCTCTCACTCACAGCCGGGAGATACTTGGTCTGCCACTTGTCCTCCAAATCCCCCATCAATGAAATCACAATGACGACGATTCCCGTCAAAAAGGCGAAATCCACCAAGACGGTCAACAAAACAGCAAAAAAGCGAGGAACCTTTCGTCGGCGCAGCCAATTGGTGATCGGAAAACTGACGGTCGCGATAAAGATTGCGAGGAGAATGGGCACGAAGAATCCCTGCGCAAGTTTGAGGCCGCCGATAATGAGAATCGTACTCGCAGCAGCCACCAAAATGCGCGTCGAATGAGCTTTGCGACCTTCGGGCATCATTGTGTTAAACAAGGGTTTAAACCCTTCCACTCCAGATGATACGTGAAAATTCTCATTTGAACAAAACTTTCATACATTTTTTATGTCTCCATTCTAATGGCCGCCTCCCGCCTTCTTTTCGTATGATCGCTCAGCTTCGGAGATTTTGAACCCAAATTTTTCAGACGCTGTCCCTTCCCCATCATCTGCGCCCTTTGGTGTTCCCCGTGGTTCCTCCATCGCCTGATGTCTTCTCTGCTTTCCCAAGAGAACAGCGTAATTCCATCACTCTCATTTTTCCCTGTCGATCCAATGCATAAGCATTACTGCATAGATCGTGCCAATTCAACTTTTTGCAAGCCCGTTTCCCCATAACCCAGCTTCACAAGCAGAGAATCTACTGCACCGCAAATCATCTCCCCGAATAAGGAGGACATTTAGCCGCTCCTCTCTTGCACCGTGGCCTGTCGGCCATTAAAAACGGCCACCGCATGGAAGAAGAGGAAAGTATCGAGGAGATCATGCGCCGAGTGAGGCGTTTGGAGATTCGTGCCCGCCGACTGGCCAGTGAATCATTCTCCGGCGATTATCATTCCTCCTTTCGCGGTCAGGGGCTGGATTTTGACGAATTCCGGGAATACCAGCCGGGCGATGAAGTGCGTTTCATTGATTGGAATGTCAGTGCCCGGATGCAGGAAACCTACATCCGAAAATTCCGGGAGGAGCGCGAACTGAGCGTCATTCTCGCTGTTGATATTTCGGGATCCACAAACTATGGGAGCGACTTTCTCAGTAAACGGGAACGCGCTGCCGAAATTGCGGCTCTGCTGGGATTTAGCGCCCGCTACAATGGCGATAAGGTGGGCTTGCTTCTCTTTGCCAAAGAACCGGTCCTCTACCTTCCCCCCGCCAAAGGCGGCAAGTCTGTCCTCAGGGCCGTTCGGGAAATTCTCACCGCAAAACCACCGGAGGAAGGCACTTCTCTTTCTGCAGCCTGCTCCTTTATGCTCCAGACACTCAAACGGAAGGGACTCATCTTCCTGATCTCTGATTTCATTGATTGGGGATTTGAAAAGCCCTTGGGGTCCCTCGCCCGACAACACGATGTCATCGCTCTCCCGCTCATTGATCCTCTTGAAAAGAAGTTACCTAATGTCGGACGGGTCTATTTGCGGGACCCGGAAAGCGATCAGGAAGTAATCGTCAACACCTCCAACCGGAACACCCGCATGGGACTCGAGAAACTCTCCCGGCGATATCGCGAAGGACTTGCGGCATTTTTTAAAAAGCATGGAATCGACAACGCTGTGATCTCCACCAAGGACGACTACCTGGCCTCACTTCACCGCCTCTTAAAACAACGAGCCCACCGCCGTCGCTAAATCATGGCTGACGAAACCGCACCACTCCCAATCCTGGAACACGGAATCGCTCCTCCCGAGGAGCTTCTTCCTCCAACGCCATGGTGGGTCTGGTCGGTCATCGGAGTGGCGTTCATTCTCGTTCTCCTTGGGATTTTATGGATTAGAAAAGGAATCCAACCACCGGCCGGAGAAAAGGCCCCACCACTTCCCGACTATTATCGCATTGCAAAAAAACGGCTCGGTCTTCTCGAGGAACAATTCAGCAACTGTTCCCTTGCAGAAGTTGCGGCTGAAGCATCTTTGGCTGTTCGTGGCTTTCTCGCGGGAGCTATGGCCGAACCCGCGCTCTATGAAACGACTGAGGAATTTTCCCAGCGCGACGTTCATCTCCCAAAGGATGCCGCAGACCTCTTGAACGATCTCAACACCACCAAGTATTCCCCTTCCCACGCCTCTCCCGAACTCGCAGAAGAACTGGTCAACCGCTGCCAGGCCTGCCTCAAAACCCTCCACACCGCCAACACTCTTGGGAAATGAGGAGTCTTGAAAATTTCACCTTCGCTACTCCGGGATGGTTATTCCTCCTTCTCGCTATCCCAGTCCTTTGCTTCCTTGGATTCAATCAGGGAACCCGTAGTTGGATTCTTTACCCCACGCTGCGAGTCCTTGGGACCTTTGGCTGGAAAACTAAGGACACGCCCTTCCGGCTCGCTCCGCTTATTTTACCTCTTGCCTTGATTCCCGCCATCCTGGGATTAGCCCGTCCGCAATTCCAAGAGGATCGCAGCTCCAGAACAGCAAGCGGAATCGACATCCTCATCGCCCTCGACGTCTCGCGCTCAATGGAGATTTCAGATTTTCAAGATGCCGAGACGAGAGCCCTTCGCCGTGAACGCCGCATCGATGCCGCAAAGAAAGTGATCACCGACTTTATCAAAGGTCGACCGGACGACAGAATCGGCATTGTCACTTTCGCCGCACGCCCATACACCGTGGCTCCTCTAACCTTGAGTCACGAGATCATCGCCCATGCCTTGGAACCAATCTCCCTGGTCGATGGCGAGGAAAGCGGGACAGCCATCGGGAGCGCGATCTCCGCAGCAGCCACCCGCCTCGAGAACCTTCAAAATTCGAAAAGCAAAGTCATCGTTCTTGTCACAGATGGAATGAGCAACTCAGGCCAACTCTCGCCACTCGAGGCCGCCGAACTTGCCGGAGATCTTGGCATCAAAGTTTATCCGGTCGCGATCGGCACTGAGTCCGGTCGCCTTAGAAACGGTGTCCCCCAGAAAGAATTTGATGAGGAAACATTGAAGAAGATCGCCGAGATCACCAAGGGGGACTACTACCGGGCCCGAAATTATACCGGATTACGCGAAGCATTTTCTAGCATCGATAAATTAGAGAAAACCGAAGTTGAACGCGAAAGCTGGATTCAAAGTGAAGATCTCTATCCTTGGTTTATCCTGCCCAGTATGATCATCGCTTTCCTCTTCCTCGCGGTTTCCGCACTCAACCCTCCCGCGATGCCATGACCTTTGCCAATCCAACCTGGCTTCTCTTACTCATCCCTCTTCCTCTCTTAGTGATCGCGGCCGGCATCACCTGGCAGCGGCGCGGAGAGCGTTGGCATGAAATGGTTGCCGACCGTCACCGCACCCGCCTGAGTCACCAGCGACCGGTGTGGATTTACTTTACCAGCCTCGCATTCGGGCTTTTTGGATTAGCCGGGCTGATCGTAGCATACGCGCAACCGGAATCCGGTGAAGAATGGATCGAAACGAAAAACGAAGGACGCAATATTTTGCTCTGCGTCGATATTTCGCGAAGCATGCTCACCAAGGATGTCAGCCCCAACCGGCTTCTGGCTGCCCGGGCAGCCGCTCTCGACATCGTGGAGCAGTTTCCCCAGGACCGGATTGGCCTCCTTGTTTTCTCCGGAGAAACCCAGGTTCAGGTTCCCCTCACCATCGACCATACCTTCATCCAACAATCTCTGGCCCAACTCAACCCGATCGACCTCCCCATCGGAGGCTCTAATCTTGGAGAAGCCATCTTAACAGGCACCCGCGTTCTTGTAGACACCGGCCAGCGCAGCAATATTCTCGTAATCTTCAGCGATGGAGAGGAATTTTCCTCGGGACTGGAGGAAGCCGCCAAGACTGCAGTTGATAGCGGGGTATTTGTCTACGCTCTCGGATTTGGCACAAAGGCCGGAGACTTCATTCCCGGAGACATTCCGGAGCAACCATTTTTCTTCGACCGAAACAACAACCGGGTGCAAAGTCGCCTAAACGAGGAATCGCTTACGATGATTGCCAAAATCAGCGATGGCTTCTATTCCCGGGGCATCGGACCAACTTTTTTGCGTAAATTGGATAATGCCATTCAGGAAATCGACCGTTTTGAAGAAGAGGGAAAACATCAACGAGTTGCGAAACCGGCCTATCAATGGTTTCTTTTTGCAGGTATCGTGTTCCTGATGGCTTCTCTGGCACTTCGCTGTTTCCCGCTTCGCTCTGCGACTGCGGCGGCACTGGCATTCCTTTTTATCCCAACACCCTCAGCCCAGGCTAATCCCCTCGCTGATGGTCGAAGCGCATTGCGCCAGGGCGACGCGATGAGAGCCCATTCTCTTTTTACCGAAGCGGCAGAGCAAACCTCCGGAGACCGAGCGTCACGCATCCATCTGGCAGCGGGGTCGGCAGCCTTTCAGGCTCAGGGATGGAGCTCGGCAGCAGATTCGTTTAGCCAGGCCCTCGTTAGTAACGATGCCGACGTCAAGCAACAGGCTCATTACGCTCTTGCCACCAGTCTTTTTTACCTAGGAAACAAACAGTCAAAAGAAGCCAAAATAAAAACCTGGCAAGGAGCGATCGAACACTACGAGCAAGCACTGGAAATCACGCCTGACGACAGAAAATCTGAGAAGAATCTCGAGTTGGTCCGAAAATACCTGAGGGAATTGCAACCCGAAGAAGAGCAGAAAGAGGATCAAAAACAGGAATCATCGGACGACGAGGAAAAAGAGGACGAAGAGCAACCGGATGACAAAGAGGAGTCGGAAGATCAGGAAGGTGACAACCCGGACGACAAAGAAGAGTCGGAAAATCAGGAAGGTGACAACCCGGACAACAAAGAAGAGCAATCCAATCAGGACGAGAACCAATCAGAAGATAAAGGGGAGAGAGAGGCCCCGTCAAAAGGCGAGGGAGAAAACGAGCAAAAGTCCAGGAACCAAGAGGAGAACAGGGAGGATGAGCAGGCCCCACAGGATAGCGAAGGGAAGTCTGGAAATGAAAATGATCCTCAAAAGGACCAGGAAAATTCAAACAATTCCGAAGAGAAGAAACAGCAGAGCTCTGAAGATCCTGAGAATAAAGAAAAGTCTGACAAGGAATCCTCAACAGCAAGCGAGGCCGAAAGCGAACTCCCCCCGCCTGATGGAGAATCAAGAGAGGAACGAGCAAGGCGCCTCCTCCGTCAACACGCAGACTTTGGCGGCAAGCCTCCAAAATATCGCCGCAGGAATTTCCGGCGGCCCGAGAAAGACTGGTAACCATTTCCCGTAATGATTTCCGTTTCGCGATATTCTCTCCCATGCATTCTCACCTTCCTTGCTGCGCTTTTTTTCAGCCAGGGAGTATTTAGCCAAACCCCGGAAGTCCGGGCACGATTGACGTCTGACTTTCTTGTCGTAGGAGAAAAGGCTGAACTTATCCTAGAGGTTTATGATCTGAGACTGACCAACTGGCCCACCCCTCCCAAAGTCAGCCCGCTCACGCTCAAACAAAAACGCCACTACGCTCCCGCGATCCGTGGTCGAACCGCATTGGTTTTTGTCTACAATGTCTCCTGCTTCAAACCCGGACGCTTCACCATCCCTCCGTTTAATTTCAGGTATGGAAACACCACTCTGAGTACGGAACAAATCGAACTTCAGGTTTTCCCGACCGACCTGCTCAATGTGGGAGCCATTCAAATCGGAGATTCCACATTTCCTTACATGAGTGCGCTTTTACTCGAAAAAGGCACCGCGTTTGTCGGAGAAACCCAATCCACCGTGGCCAAAATTTACCTGCCGGGGAATTTCAATCTTCGTAACATTCGTGTGATTGATCTAGAAAAAGAGAAAATCGCAGCTTGGAGGTTCTCAGCCCAAAAGGACCAGGGAACTTATCTTCGCGAGGGAAAACAGTATACTGTAATTTCATATCCCAGTGCGATTACACCGCTCACCGATGGAGATCTCAAGCTGGGGCCCGGAAATACCCAGATCAATCTGCAATGGCAGGAGGCCCAGCGTGGAATTGTATCTTGGGCGAAAAACAAGGACTTCGAATTTCACTTCCCCGCACAAAAACTCAAGGTGCGGCCTCTTCCCATCCCCAAACCGTCCGACTTCCAGGGAGCGGTGGGAAACTTCCGACTTACCGCCCAGGCCTCGGCCACCAAAGTTCGCCAAAACGAAAACATTACGATGGAGGTCAAAGTTAAAGGAACCGGGAATTTCGACCAATTTCCCGGCCCTATCCTCCTGGATGAGAAAAAAGAATGGAAGCAGTTTGAGATGACTCAAAAACCCCAAGGCAGTGAACGGCGCTCCTCTTCCGGTGAAGTCGAATTCTCCCAAGTGATCCGTCCCGAACAGGTCGTTGCCGGTCTTCCACCCTACGCCTTCACCTTCTTCGATCCCTTATTGGAGAAATACCGTACAATCAAAACCCCCCTTCAATCGCTCACGGTCCTTCCCGTTCCCAAATCCATCGCTACAAACGAGGAATCAGGCGATAGCAACTACCTCACCCCGGGCAAACTTCCCCTTCTTGTATTTGAGGGAAAAAGCAGTTTCCCCATCTGGTTCTGGCAAATCATCCCGCTGGGAATCATGACATTTTTCATCGTATCCTGGAGTCGACAAGAAATCGCCAGAAGAAAGGCTGTCTCACTCCCGGCCCGCGAATTTGAAGATGCTCTAAAAGCAGTCTCGGCAAGCTCCACCGAGCGTGTCAGCTTTTATCGTGAAGCCGCAAATTTCATTGTTTTCTGGAAGGGGGGAACTGATGACGAAGACTTCACTAAGATTCAAAATATTCGCGACGATATTTGCTTCTCTCCGAATGTTCCGCCTGAAGCCGTCTCAGCGGATGAGAAGACATGGGTTCTTGAAAGCCTCAAAAAATTGAGTCCACTGATCATTTTCTTTCTAGCTCTTGTTCCGGATTCCCTCCTCGCTCTCAACTCCGATCCAAAGATCGCCAAAGGAGAAATTCTTGAGCTAATGGAATCCCAGCCCAGCCGGGAGCATTTTCATAATCTGGCTCTTGCCGAGAAAAACCTCGGAAACAAAAGCGAAGCCGCTCTATGGGCCTACCGCTATGCCGCTCAGGGCGGGGATCCCACTGAACTATTCAAGGGACTTCCTGGAATCCGGCCCAGAGAACCCAAGGGATCGGAATGGGTGTCCATTCTCCCGCTGACATTTTACCAGCAGGTTTTTGCTGCGGGAATTTGGGGAACCATCCTCATCTTCTTTTTCTTTAGAATGGATCATTCCAAAGCGAGGAAAACCCTCATCATTAGCTTTTCCGCGTTTGCGCCCCTCCTGCTCATTCTTGGTGCATTATCATGGCTCATTTACCCCAAAGACGGGAGCTTTCGCCACCTCTCCACGATGTCGGTGCTGATGAAAGAGACAGCCCTACAAGCCCAACCATACCGGGGCGGACAAAGCGGCCGAAATGTCGAAGCCGGCAGCCTCGGCCTTGTTACTGCAACCAGCCGCGAGTGGGTCCATGTTGAATTCCCCGGAAAAATCAAAGGCTGGCTCCCTAAAGAGGTCGTCCGGCCCATCATTGAATAACTGGAAACGCTTACTTGGCAGTTTTCTCAGGCTTCTCGACCTTCTTCTTTGATTTGAAGAAGATCTTACCGTCCTTCTTCTTCACTGCAGCCGTGACCACATCACCTTCCTTAACCTCTGAGGCCAGAAGGGCTTCCGCCAAGGGGTCTTCAAGAAATCTCTCAACCGCCCGTCTCATTGGGCGAGCCCCATACTCCGGGTCGTATCCTTTGGTAACGATGAGTTCGCGTGCCGATTTATCCAAAATCAATTCGATCTCCTTCTCAGCCAGGCGTTCAACAAGTTTCTTCACTTCGAGATCCACGATCCTATTAAGATGGGTTTTCTCGAGCATGTGGAAGACAACCATCTCATCGAGACGGTTCAAGAACTCAGGTCTGAAGTGCTTTTTGGCAACCTCCTCGATCTTGGCCTTCATTCCTTCGAAATCTCCCTCGTTATCAGCCATGGCATTGAAACCAAGACTAGACTGACGCTTGATGCTATCGGCACCGACATTGGAAGTGAGGATAATGATGGTATTACGGAAGTCGATTTTCCGACCAAAACTATCAGTCACCATTCCTTCTTCTAAAATCTGAAGCAGGAGATTCATTACGTCAGGATGGGCCTTCTCCACTTCATCGAAGAGCACCACCGAGTACGGCCGGCGACGGACCGCCTCTGAAAGCTGACCACCCTCTTCGTAGCCAACATATCCCGGGGGAGGTCCGATGAGACGACTCGCGCTGAATTTCTCCATGTATTCAGACATATCGATCTGAATCAGGGAGTCAGGGTCGCCGAACATGAAGTTCGCCAGGTTTCGAGCGAGGTAAGTCTTACCAACACCGGTAGGCCCAAGAAACAGGAAGGAACCGATCGGACGACGAGGATCTTTGAGATCTGCCCGAGAGCGACGAAGGGCTTTCGAAATCACGACCACAGCCTCATCCTGGCCGATGACAGACTCCTTGAGGTCCTTCTCCATACTGAGCAGTTTGGCGGCCTCTCTCTGCTCCATCCGCTGGAGTGGAACGCCGGTCCATTTGGAAACGACTGACATGATGTCATCTTCGACGATATCAACAATCTTCTCCTCA
>JAKMEV010000100.1:0-2264 GCA_022425785.1 Akkermansiaceae bacterium
TATCGAGAGGCGGAGGATTAAGAAGATTGGGGCGATAATAAGTCTCCGCTGGACAATTGTTCCAATCCATCAGGACTGTGGTGTTCTTTGCCCCGTAGAGTTTTCGAAAATGTTTAAAAAGCCAACCAGGATGCGAATACTGCGTGGCAGGGTCTACATTAGGAAGCTCCCGCAAGAGACGCGCCCGCGAGTGAGCAGCCTTGCGAAGCACTGCGTTGATCAGGCCCCGCACCGGAGCGCGGGCACATTCCACTGTTTCATAAATCGCAGCATGATCGGGAATACGAAGAATTAATAACTGACATAATCCAACCCGCATGATGTCGCGGTTTTCCCCATCAAGCTTTCCCTTACGAAACAAGCCGATCCAATAGTCCAAGAGACTCCGGTTACGCAACACCCCCAGCAGAATAGCCTTCATCAATGCCCGATCCTGCGACGACAAATGGTTACGCTCGGCGTGTCGCTCGATCAGAGAATCAGCATAGGCATGTCCTTTCGCCCAAGCTCTCAGTGCCGAGACTGCCGCACGACGGACATTTTTTTCAGGTTTTGGCATCTTGGTTTATGAAAGTGTCGCCGCGATCAGACCCCATTCCTCGGCGAGTGTTACGCCCCGTGCCGGCATTTGCCTCCCGGCACGATGATACCAGTAGGAAGCATTTCCAAGATCACCCTCCTCGCGATGGAGGTAGGCGTGAATCCAAGCTCCCGCAGGATCAGGCACATCCTGACAAAGATCATGGGAATCATCCCAACGTCCGGCTTTCGCCAGCCAGAGTGCCTTCTGTTCGATGGAAATCCCGACCGGGATCTCATCATCATTTTGAGCGGATTGAGCAAGTTCAGCTGCCGTCATGCAGGAGTATCTCTCTCAAAACAACGCTCTTGAAAAGACCGAACTCTATTCGTTCAACGAGAAAACCATTCGAAGGAAGGATTTGCCGCCATCGAAGGGAACTTCCAGTCCCTCGGTCGATTGAGTCAGACTTGTTGGCGCCCAATTCACCAGGTCCGTCGATTTCTCAACCGCTATCGCCGCATCGTTTCGCAACGGAAGGTTGCCAACCGGAAACAGCATATTTTCGTCCCCCAACCGAATCGATAAGTCAGGGACCGAAAGGGGATCCGTTGGGTCGGTATCCAAAAGGTATTCCGCAAGAGCACTCAGTCCATCGCCGTCCTGATCAACCTCAGGGGCATCTCCCAGTATTGCATATGATGCTGCCCAGGAACCAAATCCCTCCGAATCCCGGAGGGTAACCGAGTCCTCCCCCCCGCCTCCTGCTAATGAAATCGTCAAAATCTCATCGCCTTCGCTCAGCCCATCGTCCACGACGAACAAGGAAATCGGCACCGTTGATTCTCCCGCGAAAATCGTTCCAGAAAGATCCCCGTCGAGATCAGCCAAAATCGCTTCTCCACCCACCGACAAGAGCACTTCCTCGGCGAGAACCAGAGGCAACACACTGGAAACCACCAACTCCAATTGCGCCCCTTCTTCGACAATCTCCTCAGTAACATTGATGGCAAACTCGGGATCGTGCACCTCACAATACGCCGTGCTGGTTATCAATTGCACCTCGTCAAGATACCACCCACCCGAGGCAATAGTGCGATCCGAAGCAATGATCCATCGAAATTGCACCTCGTCTCCAGCCCAACTCGTCGGCAATTCAATTTCCGTGATCACAAAGTCGCCACTCGCCCCGGTCCACGCCCCCCGGTTCGCCAGCCCTGAAGTCGAAGAAGATCGCATCGTGCTATTGTATCCACCGGAGACAACGACCGCCTCGCTATCCAAAAGATCAAACCAAACACCGCCATTACGGGAAACCTCGAAAACACAGCCATCCCAAGCAAACTCCATATTATAGGAATGGTGAAACATCAGATTCCCACCTTCACTTCCCAGAGTCATCACTGGCGACCTTAGAGTAGACTGGCCAACCTCACCAACCCCCTGACAAAACATTGCGTTTGGAGCACTTGAGACATTTACCGAAGGAGAAATCACCCAATTTGTCCCACCTCCGGTGGAGGAACTGCTCCATCCATCAGGAAATGAACCTGAGTCATCAAAGCCCTCGTTCATAAGCTCCTCGGTGATCACCTCGCCCAAAACGTAACTCAACTTGAATTCAACCGGATCCATCAAAGAATCATCCACGGTGAGAGTCAGCGGAATTTCGATTCCACAAGGCCCCCGCAGTCCAAAGACAAGTTCCACCATCCCCGTCTCATTCGGAGCCAAAACCGGCATC
>JAKMEV010000101.1:0-3362 GCA_022425785.1 Akkermansiaceae bacterium
ATCCTAAGGTTCCCCTATGATAATTTTAGCGAGAAGCTAATTTTAATCTAGTTGAGGAAGATGTCCGCCAATCTTCCCTGGTCACATCGCTTCTGCAGTTCCTTTCATTTCCCTTGAAGAACATCTCTCGAGAGATTCGCGAAAATTGGCTGAGATTCGCGGACAGAAAATCTCTCCAGAGGCGTTTTAGGCATTGCATATTTTTTAGGATAGAGACCTTGTAAGTCATGCTTCTTCGAAGATCTCTCTTCTTGCTGACTCTTTCCATCGCCGGGATGTCCGGAGCCCCCGTCATCCCGGGTCTTCATCACGATCATCCGCTGAACGAAAAGCAGACCGGCCTCGTTCTCACTCGGGAACTTCATTGCGCTTCCTGCCACGATAATCTGGACGCGGGCCAGATAAAGTCCGCCCCCGATCTCCGCGAGGTCGGCTCGCGACTCAACCGGAGCTACCTTCAGCAATTCATCGCCAACCCGCATGCCTTCCATCCCGGCACCACGATGCCGGACATGCTTGTGGGACAATCAGATGAAGAGCGAAAGAACATCAGCGAATCCATCGCCCACTATCTTTCCTCACTGAAAAGCGATCAGGCCGGCCCCACCAAGGGAGCCAAGGCACTTCCCAATGGCCACGAGCTTTATCACAAGATCGGTTGTGTTGCCTGCCACTCTCCCAAGGACGAAAACGGAAAAGACGAAGCCCCCACCGGCGTGATCAGCCTTTCCCATCTCAATGGGAAATACCAAGCCGGAGCGCTGGGCGATTTCCTCTTCGATCCCCTCAAAGCCCGCCCCGCCGGACGCATGCCCGACATGCATCTCAGCAAAGACGAAGCGGCCACGCTCGCCAAGTATCTCGAAGGCCAGGCGAAAGCTCCAACGTCCGATCAACTGAACCCGCAGATGGTCGCTGCAGGAAAGGCCAACTTCGCCAAGTTTAATTGCGCCTCCTGCCATCAAGTCGATGACGCACCTCCCAAGAAAGCGATTGCCTTGGCCAACTTTGACGAGGGCTGCCTGTCGCCCGAACCAAAAACCTCGCCCAACTATCAGCTGGACAAGGGCCAAATCGAAGCGATTCAGGCCGCTCTCGAAAAACCCGCCGCTCCCGTCGCTCCGGCGGATCAGGTCAAACTTCGCCTGACACAACTCAACTGCATCGCCTGCCATGTCCGCGATGACTTTGGCGGCGTGGCTCCTCATCTCGATGTTCATTTCAACTCGAACGAGGAAGCTCTCGGCAATGACGCCCGCATTCCTCCCCCACTCACTTTGATCGGGGCCAAACTTCGCCCGGAGTGGTTGAACAAAGTTCTCTACGACGGAGAATCCATTCGACCCTACATGCACACCCGCATGCCCCAGTATGGTGAGGAAAGTCTCGCCGGACTCCCTGAGCTCTTTGCGAAAGTCGATCACATCAAGCCCGTCGACCTCCCCGAGCCAGATCGCGAATCGAAACCCCAAATGCGTAACGGCGCCCATCTTCTCCTTGGAGACAAAGGACTGAACTGCATCAGCTGTCACAATTTCAACGGCAAGGAATCGCCCGGCATGAAAGGCCTCGATCTCATGACCACCTTCCAGCGGCTTCAGCCCGGTTGGTTTTACGACTTCATGCAGAACCCCGCGAAGCACCGCCCCGGCATCATCATGCCGTCCTACTGGCCCGGCGGTAAAGCGGTGCAACCCGATATCCTCGAAGGCGACACCCACCGCCAACTGCAAGCACTCTGGCGGAACTTCTCCCTTGGACGTTCGGCTCGCGACCCGTCCGGACTACGCACTTCAAACACACCCCTCGCCGTCACCGACAAAACCCGCACCTATCGCGGACGAAGCCGCGTGGCTGGATACCGCGGGATCGCTGTGGGATTCCCCGGCGGAATGAACTACGCCTTCAACGCGCAAAACGGCGCTCTTTCGTCCATCTGGAAAGGACAATTCGTGACCGCCAATTGGCGATCCCAGGGCGCGGGTGATTTCAATCCCGCCGAACGTGCGATCCAACTCGCCCAGGATGTTGGCTTCATGAAGCTCGCCAACAACGAGGAAAAATGGCCACTCCACCCGACCGCGACCAAAGAAAACCCCGTCAATGCCGACCCACTCTATCCCCGAAATCGCGGGTATCAGTTCAAAGGGTATTCCTTCGACGAATCCGGCACGCCTACCTTCTCCTATCAATGCCACGAGGTGGCTATCGAAGACAAAACAACTTCTCCGGAAAATCACCTTCACCGGACTTTGAGTTTTTCCACGAAGAAGGAAACAACGCTCTACTTCCGCGCGCTCACTGGAAAGATTAAGAAGATCTCCGACATCGTTTACCAAAGTGAGAAGCTCGAAATCACTCTTCCTTCCGGGACCATTCTTCTGCGCGAGAATGAAGTCCTCCTCAAGATCTCCATCCCATCCGGCAATTCCACGATCACCATCGACTACCGCCTTCTGCCATGAACCGACTTTTCAAAACCAGTCTCTTTTCCCTGCTCCTCACTCCTCTCGCCGCCGAAGAAGTGGGCGACCGCTGGGGCACCGCCGATCGCGAGCGGGAGTTTTATCGCATCGTCGACATTCCCATCCCAAAGGACGAAGTCATCGAAGCCGGAGCTTTCACCGTTCTCCCCGATGACCGCATCGCGGTGGGCACCCGACGCGGCGATATTTTCATCGTCTCCGGTATGGACGATCCCAAACCGCAGCCGAACTACCATCGCTTCGCCACTGGACTCGACGAGATCTTTGGCCTCTCCTGGAAAAACGATTCCTTTTACGTCACCCAAAGCGGCGAGCTCACCCGAATCTCCGACACCAGTGGTAACGGCAAGGCTGACCGCTTCGAGGTGGTCTCTGACGCCTGGGGTTACGGCACCTATCATGAATACGCCTTCGGTTCCGAGTTCGACCCCAAAGGAAATCTCTACGTCGCCCTCGGACTTTCCAAGTCCTACAACTCATGGGAACTCTTCCGCGGCTGGGCTCTTAAAGTCACCCCTGAAGGAAAGACCATTCCCATCGCCAGCGGCCTCCGCAGCCCCGGCGGAATCGGCTTCAATGAACAAGGCGCGCTGTGCTACATTGAAAGCCAAGGCCCGTGGAATTCCTCCTGCAGTCTGAAGTTCATCAAGAAAGGCAGCTTCATGGGCCACCCCGCGAGCTACAATTGGTATCCTTACGCCAAGAACCTTGGCAAGGCCCCGACCGAGCCGAATACCCCGTCGAGCATCCTCGCCGAAAAAGAACGCGTTCCCGAACTCGATCCCTACGCCGTGATCTTTCCATACATCCGAATGGGACGCTCCCTCGGTGGCTTTGTACTCAATAAGACCAAAGGAAAATTTGGCCCCTTCGAAG
>JAKMEV010000104.1:0-4829 GCA_022425785.1 Akkermansiaceae bacterium
GCCTTCAAACTTGAAACCGAATTCCTAGACGAAGACGACATTCTTCTTCACAAGATTCTCAATGGGGTAAAGGTCCCCCTGCCCACCGAGAAAAAGAAAGAAGAAGAAAAGCCGAAGAAAGGCGAAAAATCCAAGGCTAAAGACAAACCCAGGAAAAATGAATGATCTACTCGCATCGACTGCCAAGGCACTCAACCTAGGAAAATACAAACGCCATATTTTCCTCTGCGCCACTCCCACCGAAGCGAAATGCTGCGCCGCTGATGAAGGTATGGCCTCCTGGCAATTTCTCAAAAACCGGCTCAAGGAACTCAAACTCTGCGGCCCACAACCCCTTACCCACCGCTCGAAAGCCGACTGCCTCCGTATCTGCATGCAGGGTCCCGTCGCTGTGATCTACCCCGAGGCCACCTGGTATCACTCATGCACCCCGAAGAATCTGGAGCGCATCATTCAGGAAGACCTTATCGGCGGACAGATCGTAGAGGACCTTAGAATCCTCCCCTCAGCCTGATTGATAAAATAAAGACTCCATCTTTCCTGCGAGAACAGGGACGACAGAACCACCTGAGGCTATGTGCAGAAAAATGATCCCAAGCGGGTCATTGCTCAACATGCAACGACGTTCCCTTCCTATCTCGATCGCGATTATGCGCCTGCCTGCCTCATCGGAAAACAGAGCCAACTACACACTGCAAAGAATGGACACTATTCCTCAGCCATCGCTCACATGGGAACTCACGTCCTAACTCTCGGCAAATCCTCTTCTCAGCAGAAAGTCAAAGGCGCCCTGCACACAAATTCCGACGTCAAAGACGCCATCGAACGCATGTCCGAGCAACCTCGCCGCCACCGGCCTCAAAGACGCCATGCCCAAGCTCGGCGTCTCACTGATCAGCGATGGCAAAAAGTCACCGGTGAATTTTCGGGAGCAGCCAATAAATTGGATCGTGATCATTACCGCAAGGGTTTCAACCTGCCGAACGCTTAAACAGGTCGAGGTTACATCTCGTCTCCTTCGAATTCCATCTCGTCTCCATCGCTTCCTTCGAAGTCGACTTCGCGGACGCGCTTCTTGTCGCGTAGCATCTCAACTTGCTTCCGCAGCTTCTCCCGAATTCCAGGTCCATCTTGGACGGCCTTGATTTCAACTGTCGGGCAAGTACGGTCGGAGGTATTCAACACAATCGTAGAGAGGCCGAAAATCCGAAACCAGAATGGCTTGAGAATTCGGGTATCCTTAACGCGATAAAGTTCCACCTCATCAATATCCTGATTGAAAACACCTTGATAAATACGAATCCGCTCACTGGTCAATTCGAACACCTTGCACTTGGTTTGCAGCCAAATCCATCCGCAATAAACCAAAGGAATGATCGCGCCCGCCGCGACCCAACCACTGCTGTAAAAAGCGCCTACGATTAAAGCGATCGCAATCAGAAAACCGATCACAAGAGGCCAAAAATTCACAACCTGATTAGAACGACCTTTCCAAACAACATTTTCTTCGGATGACATGCCGCTAGAATTGCGAGAATCCCCCTCCCCCGCAAGTGCAGAAGCACTCAGAAATTATAACCCTGCGGAATTCTGGCAATCGCTTCCTTCACCACCGCCTGATGACAAGCCATGCGATCACTCAAATCAGCGCTACTCGGCGTCTCAAAAGTCAGCGAAACCGGGCAACCCCTCTTGGCGAGATAGATCGCCTCGGGCCATCCTTCAGGAAGATCCGGCTCCTCGGAATGGAAAATCCATCCTCTCTCAGTCACAGGATGATCATCGATCATCAATGCAGGCTCTGGCGAAAAATGGGCCGATGCCGCCGGCAGAATACCCTGATAAGCTGCTCCCTTTCCTCCGCAATTAATTTCGTAATAATAGAATCCACTGCTCTCCCAGTCTTCGTGAAGCGATAGAAATAAATCGGGGACTTATTGACTCATTAACCACCCTATGTGCGCACTAACCTCTTCAGCCTCACACATCAAATAATCGCGATTGAGATCCACGCCTTCGGCATTTTCCCTTGTCCCTGCTTGCAATCCCGTCGGATTCAACGCGGGGCAAATCAACCAGTGATACTCTTCACCGAAAAAACCGTCCCTCAGTAGATTTAACAAAGCCTGCGGCCCGGATGGCTCATCCCCATGAACGCCCGAGGAAAGATAAACCGTCGGAAGCAAGGGATCCCCTTTCTCAGAGGCCCACACCGCGCAACCGCCCACCTCGATCAATTTACGGGTCTTAAAACCCTGCTCCTTCGCAAGGTTCTCCCAGTCCGAGAGGTAGGCCTGCCAATCCATCATCCCTACTTTTTCATTGGCATATGGGGCCAATCAGGAGTCCCCGGAGGCGAAGTCACGTGTGGAGCTTTCCCCAAACCGAAGTCAGCAGGAACCATCTTTCGCTCACTCCAGATTTTGGCATTCTTACCATTCCAAAAACCGTAAAAACTCGGAAAGAAAGGATCCACGTAATCGACGTCCGCTTTATCAAGCACCTTCAAGCCGAGGAGGTGATAAGTCGCATTCACAACGATGCGACGGAGGTCTTCGCTGAGAAAATCCACTGACGCTCCCATTGTAGTGCAGAAAGCCTGCCCCTTGGTCGTGCCATTTGGAGCCGTATATGGATGCAACCAAGCCAAAGCCATCATGGGTTCGTTTTGCTTACCGCTGACATTCTTAGACGTCGGATCGAGTGTTTCCGTCACTGCTCCACGAAGAAGAATGGTATCCGCATCGATAAGATTCTTCACCCCATAAACATCACTGGGACCGAAAACGTCCTTCACCGAATTCAAGATCGCGTGATCCTTGTTCGCAGGTTCGATCACGCCACGCGCGCCCTGCCCTTTGTGTTTTCCGTGATGATTCACCCATCTTTCACCGACAATCTTAATACCCCAATCATTTCCTGAAATAGTGTCAAATTTCCAGCTCCCTTTGAAGGCATGAGTCGAGGTCCGGCATCCCACGACCGGCTTCCCGGTGTTCAAGAAATCAGTCATGTACTTGGCATCTTCCGGAGTGACGGTCCGCATACGCGTTCCAATTATCATCAAGTCAGCCTTAGCCAACTGATCCCATCCACGAACGCCACCGGCATTATTAGGATCAATGTATTTCCCATCCTTGCTCCAGGAAAACAGCACGGTACAATCAAAGCCGTGGCGATGGGATAGAATCTTGGCCAACATCGGCATCGTCTCTTCGGAACGATACTCCTCGTCACCCGAAACCAACACGATGTGCTTCCCTTTTCCCGGCCCTTCATTTCCATTGAAAGAAAGCCACTTTTCTTCTGCCGTCGCTACACAAGTGATCAAAGCCCCAATCGCGATTGTCAAAAATCGTTTCATCGCCGCCACTAAAAATGGGATTCCCCTGCGTGGGAAGCACGAAAGCTCAATTCCGACCGGGTTTCCCCCGATAGCAGAACGATACTTTTTGAGAGACCAAGCCCCCCCTCATCGGCTACACTCCAGCCATGATGAAATCAATCGTCCTGGCAATCCTTCCTTTGGCTCTCACAGCCAAGGAGTTTCCTGAGAAATTTCACGCTGCACCGAGGCCCCTCTCCAAAGACGCCAAAGTCTCCGAATGGCCCCGCGTATTTGGCCCCAACGACAATTGCACATCTCCGGAAGGGCCACTCCTGAAGAAGTTCCCGGAAACCGGACTGAAACCAGTCTTTGAGCTGGCACGCGGTGAATCCTACGCCTCCCCCATTCTTGCGGACGGGAAGCTCCTCCACTTTCACGCTGTCAAATCGGCAGAAACCCTCGACTGCCATCACCCTGAAACCGGAAAACGACTTTGGACCTTCTCCTATCCTATCAAATACCGGGACCGCTACGGATTCTCTTCCGGCCCTCGTTCCAGCCCGGTAATACACAAAGGAAAAATCTACCTCATTGGTGTAACCGCCAAACTCCATTGCCTTGACCTCGATTCAGGAAAAGTCATCTGGAAACGCGATCTCAAAACCGAACTTTCCATTCCGCAATACTTCTTTGGCTATGGACCAAACCCCATGATCCACGGCGACCTACTCATCTTGAACACCGGGGGTAAAGAGAAGGGATCCTCCGGAAGTTCCGTAATTGGCGTAAGTTTAAAAACCGGCAAAACGGTTTGGACTCACGAAGATACTTGGGGAGCCTCCTACGCTTCACCAATCATGGCAAAACTCCACGGCAAGGATGTCGCCCTCGTCATCGCGGCGGGAGAAAGCAAGCCGACTCATGGCGGACTCCTTCTACTTGATCCAAAAACCGGAAAACTTCATTGCCGATTCGCGTGGCGGGCGGACATATATGAATCGGTTCTCGCCTCCACGCCACTGGTGCTTCCCAACAATAAAATCTTCATTTCCGACTGCTATCAAAAGGGAGGTGTCCTTTTGCAAATAGATGAAAAGTTTCAAGCTAAACCCATTTGGACGGAGCGATACTTTGGCATGCACATGATGACCCCTCAATTGATCGATGGACACCTGTATGGATTCGCGGGCCGAAATATTCCCGACACCCAATTCAAAGGCATCAACTTAGCGACGGGAAAAATTACCTGGGAAGATGACATGCGGTGGAAAGAGAATAACCGTGTCACCGGGCTTTTCCGTGGTTCCTTTTTACAATGTGGAAAACGGACCTTTGCGCTCGGAGAAGACGGAAGTTTCGCCGAACTCTCACTCACACCTGAAAAGCCTGAAATCCTCCAAAGAACGCGTTTCTTTTATGCCCGAGAAACCTGGACCCCACCCGTAATTCACCGGGGCCTTCTCTATATCGTACAAAATACCTCGGGCTTCGACAAAAGTAG
>JAKMEV010000486.1:0-3930 GCA_022425785.1 Akkermansiaceae bacterium
CCCCATCCCCACTCTGCCATCGTCCTCCCATGAGATTCGCCTTTGCCCTCTTTCTGCTCACCCTTCCTCTCACTGCCGACGTCACTCTCCCCGCCATCTTCGGAAACGGGATGGTGGTCCAACGTGATGCCCCACTCCGGGTCTGGGGAACCGCTGATGCCAATGAAGCCATTACCGTTTCATTCAACGGTAAAAAAGCCACCGCCAAAGCCTCTCCGGACGGAACCTGGCTCACCGAACTTCCCGCTCCAAAGCTCGACAACAAATCCCACAAACTTTCCGTCAAGGGAAACAACGAGCTCACCCTTACCGACGTCCTCATCGGCGATGTCTGGATCGGATCCGGCCAATCCAACATGGAATGGAACCTCACCCAGTCCGAACAAAAAGAGGAATTCATTAAGAAGGCCAAGCACCCCAAGGTCCGCCTCTTCCACATTCCCAAGGTTCAGCAAAATACCCCGCAGACCAACGTCAAGGCGGCCTGGAAAAACTGCACGCCCGAGAACATCCCACGCTTCTCTGCCGTCCTCTACCACTTCGGAAAAGACATTCACAAGAAAACCAAAATCCCCATGGGTCTCATCAATAGTTCCTGGGGCGGCTCGCCCATCGAACCCTGGATCGTCACCGGCAAAGGGTCCGGAAAAATGTACAATGGCATGATCGCCCCCATCACCAACTTCTCGGTCAAAGGAACGATTTGGTATCAGGGCGAAACCAACGTCATCCAGAAAAACGGCCTCGCTTACACGGGTAAAATGAAAGACCTCATCGAAGGGTGGCGCAAGGTCTTCCGCAATCCAACTATGCCCTTCTACTATGTCCAAATCGCCCCCTGGGGAAACAAGCGATACGCAGACGGCCAACTCCCCGCTCTCTGGGAAGCACAGGTTGCCACGCTCAAACTTCCCCACACCGGCATGGCCGTCACCACCGACATCGTCCACAACATCGGTGACATCCATCCCCGAAACAAACACGACGTGGGCGACCGTCTCGCCCGCTGGGCCCTCGTCAAAAATTACGATGTGAAAGACCTCCCCTACTCCGGGCCACTCTACAAATCGATGAAGATTGAGGGCTCAAAAATCCGCCTCACCTTCGCCCATGCCAAAGGCCTCAAATCCCGCGACGGCAAAGATCTCAACGAATTCAAAATCGCCGGAGCCGACGGAAACTTCGTCGACGCCCAAGCCAAGATCAGCGGCACAAGCATCCTCGTGAGCGCCAAAGAAGTCTCTTCCCCCAAACACGTCCAATTCGGCTGGCACCGCTCCGCCAATCCCAACCTCATCAACAAAGCCGGCCTCCCGGCCTCCCCCTTCCAAACCAACAACTGGACCGGCGGCACCGGAGAGTAACCCCGTGGCGGTGACCGAGGTCCCCTGAATGGGTATTCCAGCCGCGAGGCCAACAAAGCCCCCAAGCCCTTCAAAGTTCAGCGTTAACTGTTTAGAGTTCAGCCCGCTCAAAGCCTATCCCGATCGGTAATTCCCCGCCTTTGCTTTCCTCTCTCGCTACGGTAGAGTCTCCCCATGGCTGACACCATCCGAGTAGGCGCAGGCTGCCTGAATCAAATTCCCATGGACTGGTCCGGGAACCGCCGCCGCATTCTGGAGACGATCCAACAGGCCCGCAACGCCGAAGTCTCCATCCTTTGCCTCCCTGAACTCGCCATCACAGGCTATGGGTGCGAGGACCAATTTCTCTCCCGCGAAGTCGCCGAGCGCGCCTGGGACAGCCTCCTTCAAATCGTTCCCGAAACCGAAGGCCTCGTCGTAGCCGTTGGCCTTCCCGTCTGGGTCAAAAATGCCGTCTACAATGCCGTCGCCCTCATCGCCGACGGACAAATCGCCGGACTTGTCGCCAAGAAAAATCTCGCCGGGGACGGACTCCACTACGAACCCCGCTGGTTCCACGCCTGGCCTGAAGGCGTCATTGTCGAAGACGAATTCGGCGGCCAATTTCTCCCCATCGGAGATCCCATTTTTAAAATCGGAGGTATTCGTATCGGCCTCGAAGTTTGCGAAGACGCCTGGGTCGCCGACCGCCCCGGCCGCCTCTTCGCCGGCAGCGGAGTCGACGTCATCCTTAACCCCAGCGCCAGCCACTTCGCCTTCGGAAAACAAGAAGTCCGCGAGCAATTCGTCATCGAAGGCTCACGCGCCTTCGGCGCCGTCTACGTCTACGCCAACCTCCTTGGCAACGAAGCCGGCCGCGCCATCTACGACGGCGGCGGACTCATCGCTTCCGCAGGAAAAGTGGTCGCCGAAAGCCCACGCCTTTCTTTCGAGGAAACCACTCTCGCGGTCAGTGCCGTCGACATCGAGCGCAACCGCCTTCACCAGGCCCGTACTGTCAGTCGCCAAATCGATGTCCAGGGACTCTCCGAAATCGAATACGATTTCATCTGGCCCGAAGTCACCAAGTGGGACGGCCACCAACCCGTCCCGCCCATGTCAAAAGACGAAGAGTTCACTCGCGCGATGGCCTTGGCTTACTTCGACTACCTCCGCAAAAGCTGGTCCGGCGGCTTCGTCGTTTCTCTCAGTGGCGGAGCCGACTCCGCCGCCGTCTCCTGCCTCGCCCGCGTCATGGTTGACCTCGCCCTCGCTGAGCTTGGCGAAGGAAGGCTCCGGGCCCGCCTCCCGCACCTCGACCTCCCCGAGGAAACCAAAGATTGGATGAGGACCCTCCTCTTCTGCGCCTATCAGGGAACCAAGAATAGCGGTGACGTCACCCGCAATGCCGCCCGCGCCGTGGCAGAAGCCATCGGCTGCGACTACGCCGAATGGGAAGTCGATCAATTCGTCGAAGGATACGAAAGCACCATCGAATCCGTCATGGGCCGCTCCCTCAGCTGGGAACAAGACGACATTACCCGCCAGAACATCCAGGCCCGCGTCCGCGCGCCGGGCATTTGGATGATGGCCAACATTCGAAACTCTCTTCTCCTCGCCACCAGCAACCGCTCGGAAGCCGCCGTCGGCTATGCCACCATGGACGGCGACACCTCCGGCGGCCTCAGCCCGATCGCCGGCATCGACAAACACTACCTCCGCGAATGGCTCCGCTGGATGGAGACCACAGGACTTCCCGAGTCCGGCCCTATCTCCGCACTCTCCCACATCAACGTGCAAAACCCCACCGCCGAGCTTCGACCGCAATCGAATAAGCAAACCGACGAAGAAGACCTGATGCCTTATCCCGTTCTCGACACCATGGAGCGGGCCGCCATTCGTGATAAAAAAGGCCCCAAGGACGTCCTAAAAGTCGTCCAGCTTGCCTACCCGGAATTTTCCAACGAAAAGCTCAAGGAGTGGACCATCAAGTTCTTCAAGCTCTGGTGCCGCAACCAATGGAAACGCGAACGCTACGCCGTCTCCTTCCATGTCGACGACCAAAATCTCGACCCCAAAACCTGGTGTCGTTTTCCCATCCTCTCAGCTGGCTTCAACGAGGAACTCGCCGAACTTTAGCTCAAAGCTATCGAGCCTTGCATGGCAATCCAACGTGGCTTCAGCTCGGGCAAGGATTCTGCCTCGATGCCGTCATGCCTCAATTCAAATACTGCAAAGGCAAAGGCGAACTGGTTGTCTTTCGCGATAAAGAACGGCTACGGAAAGTAACAACTCCCAAACCACAGACCGCTATAAAAAGCTGTAACTCTCAGGATGACATCAGCGTATCACCCTAAGATGAAATTTCTCTTCTTCCTTCTCGCTTTTCCAATTCTGGCCAAGGACCTCCCAACCGCCAAGCCGGAGGATGTCGGCATGTCCTCTGAAGCGCTGGCCAAGATTGACCCTGCCATTGAAAAGCTCATCAAGCAAAAGAAACTCGCCGGCGGATCAGTCCTCGTCCTTCGCCAAGGAAAAATCATCTACAAAAAGCAATTCGGATTCGCCAGTCGCGCCGCTAAAAAAC
>JAKMEV010000487.1:0-2466 GCA_022425785.1 Akkermansiaceae bacterium
CACGATGGAAGAAAAGGAAACCAATCCTCCCGCTCGCTACACCGAATCGACTCTCCTCTCCGCGATGGAAGGAGCCGGAAAGCTCATCGACGACGACAAGCTCCGCGAAGCAATGTCCGAACGCGGACTCGGCACCCCCGCCACCCGCGCTGCAACCATCGAAGGTCTCATTCGCCAAAAATACATCACCCGTGACGGCCGCGAACTCATCGCCACCGGCAAGGGCGTGCGCCTCATTGATCTCCTTCAGGAAATGGACATCAAGCCGCTTACTTCTCCTTCCATGACTGGAGACTGGGAAGCCAAGCTCCGAAAGATGGAACAAGGCGAACTCGACCGAGCCACCTTCATGAGCGAGATCGCGCGCTTCACCGAAGACGCCGTCGGCAAAGCCCGCGCGCACTACGACGAAATCATCTCGCGTCCTTTCCCAGACCTCAAATGCACCTGCCCGAACTGCGGTGCCACCGAGCGCAAACAAACTGACGCCACCTACGAATGCCGCATTCCAGATTGCGGATTCAGAATTTCCAAATACATCGCCGGTCGCGCAATCAGCGAAGAAGAAGCCATGACGCTTTTCACCACAAAATTTCTCGAAACCCGTGACGGCTTCGTGTCCCGCTTCAATCGACCTTTTGAAGCGGCCCTCGAACTCAAACAACAAGTTTCCAAAACCGGCAAGCTGGGCAAGTGGAAGACCAACTTCGTTTTCGACTCCGACCTCGAATCCGTCGAGGACCTCACTGAAGACCAGATGATCAAAGAGGTCACCCTCACCAACGGTAAGTCGGCCAAACTCTACGAAACGGAAAAGGCCTTCATGGTCCCCGCGCTCACTACTAAGGACAACCCCGACGGCTTCCGCCTCGGCAAAACGATCCTTCAAAAAGAGCTTACCGCCGCTGACGTCGAGAAAATGCTCACCGAAGGCAAGACAACGCTCCTTTCCGGCTTCATTTCCAAGAAGACCAAACGCGCCTTCGCCGCCCACCTCACCCTCGACCCCGAAACCGCCAAAATCGGCTTCGAGTTCGCCCCGAGAGCAAAGAAGGCTGCCAAGAAAGCCACCAAAAAGGCAGCCAAGAACAAAAAAGAGGAATCCTAAGATCGCTATCAGGGACTGAGGGGCCTGCTCTCTCCTTCGGGCAATCAAACTCCTCAGCCTCTCCCTAAGCGCATCGTGAGCGCTTAGCGATGACCTCAAATTCTCCGGACCCAGCTGGAGGCGCGACGAGATCTATTATCAATCTCTCGACAACCCTACTTCAGCCCAAAAAGCGCTTCGCCGAATGGCGCTACATACCCAAACCACTTAAAAAGCCATGCCAGCTCACCTCATCCTCTGGCATTTCAGGGACCAAGCTCCGAACAACAAAAAGGGCAACCTCAATCTTGCAACTCATATTAAGCACCGCCTCCCGCTCCGGGGATGAGAACCTCGCGAGGTCTCGCTCCATCGGCAGGGCCGACCATGCCGCGGGTTTCGAGGATATCGATCATGCGAGCAGCCCGGGTGTAACCCAGCCTGAGACGGCGTTGGAGAAGCGAGGTGCTTGCTTTCCCTTCGGCCATCAGAACTTCAACACACTTCTGGATAATTTCTTCATCGGCATCCGAGACTTCCTCTTCACCACCATCATCACCGGAAGCTCCGCTTTCGATGACACGCTGGATGCTCTCTTCGAATTTCTGTTCACTTTGAGTGGCACAGAAATTCACGATTGATTCCACTTCCTCATCGGAGACAAAGGCGCCCTGGGCTCGCTCGAGCTTGGCCGAACCCGGAGGCAGGAAGAGCATGTCTCCCTTACCAACCAATTTCTCAGCGCCCTTGGAATCAAGAATCACGCGGCTATCAAGAGATGACGAAACTTGGAAAGCAATCCGACTCGGGATATTTGCTTTGATCATACCGGTCACCACATCGGCACGCGGAGTCTGGGTTGCCACAATCAGGTGAATACCCGCGGCACGAGCCTTCTGGGCAATCCTGGCAATACTTCCTTCAATCTCAGCCGGAGCGGTCTGCATGAGGTCGGCAAGCTCGTCGATGATAACCACGATGTATGGGAACCGGTCGGGAATCTCTTCGATTTCTTCCTCCTCTTCTTCGGCAGAAGCCATCGGCCCCAGTTCACCATCTTCAAAGGCCTTGGCCATTGATTCGATGGCTTCCTCGTCCACAATCTCGTCGATCTCAGTCTGCTCTTCTTCAGTAACGACCTCGGGTTCAGGACGGGTCCGCCCATTGAAGCTGTCGAAGTTACGCACTCCGAGCTTTGCAAAAATCTTGTAGCGGCGTTCCATCTCGTTGACGCACCATTTAAGCGCACCCACCACCCGTTTGGGATCAGTCACAACGGGAACAACGAGGTGTGGCAGCTTGGCGTATACCTGCATTTCCACCACCTTGGGATCAACCATAATGAAGCGCAGTTCATCCGGTCCAAAGCGATAAAGAAT